>JAPLRA010000447.1:4813-7279 GCA_026399445.1 Sulfuritalea sp. | reverse complement strand
TGCACCGCCCAGACGCCGATCTCGAAACGCAATTTCCCTTGCGCCACCCATGCCTGACTGACGCTGAGCAAATTGCTGTAGACCATGTAGGTGAGCAGCGCGAAAATCAGATTGTTGGTGCGCCCGGCGCGCGGATTGACGAAGGACAGCGGGATGGCCAGTATTGCCAGATTCAGGGCCGCAAGTGGCAGCCCCAGACGCCAGAGCAGTTCAGCGAGGTGGGCCGGCTGCGGATCGCGCAGCAGTTCCCACAACGGCTTGGTACGCGGGGACTCCTCAAACCCGCGCGCCTCCTTGGTTTCGATACGCAAAGCATATCGATCAAATTCCATCACCCGATATTCTGCTGTTCCGGCAGTTCCTTCATAGCGTCGCCCGCGATCAAGAACCAGAAAACGATCGCCATTGGGCATGGTTTCCGTATGACCTTGCGCCGTTGCCATCACGCCCAGTCGACCTTGCTGAATGGAGCTGATGAAGACGTTCTTCACCTTCCCTTCCTCGCCCGCCATACTCTCGACAAAAAACACCCGGTCAGCCGCACCTGACTCATTGAATGCGCCCGGTGACACACGGGACACGTCATCGCGCTGATCCATGGTCTGACGGTAGGCCTCGCTCTTCTGGGTTGCCCAAGGTGCCAGCAGCAAGGAAAGAATTGCTATCACGACCACGGGTGGCCCGACAAACTTCAGGACAGGTTTGATCCAGGCAGTCAGCGGAATACCTGATGCCAGCCAGACAACCATTTCAGAATCGCGATACCAGCGCGACAGGGTCATCAGCACGGCAACAAAGAGCGTCAAGGAAAGCAGCACCGGCAGGTAGCTGATAGCGCGAAAGCCCAGAAGCGCTATGACTGCTTCAGACGCCAGTTTCCCGCCCGCTGCATCGCCCAGCAGACGAATCAGTTGGGTGGTCATCAGAATCGCGAACAGCGCGACAAAGACCCCCGCAGCCGTATGGCTGAATTCCCGAATTGCCGCACGCTGAAAAATCATGGGGTAGCGGTCTGCCTGCTTTGACTTTTAGTGAAAACTTGGGGAATAATCGAGGTACTAACGGAAATCACTCGAAACATGAAGGTTTCTCCGATTTCCCTCATTCCCCGAGGAGAGTGTCTTGGAATTTAGCATAAAGAGCGGAAGCCCGGAAAAGCAGCGCAGCGCCTGCGTTGTGGTTGGCGTCTTCGAACCAAGAAAACTCTCGGCGTCAGCAGAGATTGTAGACAACGCGGCGCACCAGTTTCTCAGCGACATCCTGCGTCGGGGCGACATGGAGGGGAAAGCCGGCACCAGTCTGCTGCTGCATGCCGTCCCCGGTGTCGAAGCGGATCGCGTCTTGCTCGTAGGGCTGGGCAAAGAAAGGGAGTTTCGCGAGAAGGAATACAGGGCCGCTGTGGCGACAGCGGTTCGCCAGCTCAATGAAACCGGTGGCTTTGACGGCACCCTCTATCTGACGGAGCTCGATGTAAAGAAACGTGATGTAGCCTGGAAGATCCGGCAGGCGGCGCTCGTGGTGCAGGAAACCGTGTACCGGTTTGACCGCCTCAAGTCGAAAAAAGACGAAGTGCGTCGGCCGCTGAGGAAATTGACATTCTGTGTCACCCGCCGAAATGAGCTTTCCATCGCCGAAGCAGCTCTGGCAGAAGGCTTGGCGATTGCGGCAGGAGTCGAACTTGCCAAGGACCTCGGCAACCTGCCAGGCAACATCTGCACGCCGACCTATCTCGCGGACCAGGCCAAGCAGCTGGCAAAAACGCACAGCCTTGGTGTCGACATACTGGATCGCGCGGATATGGAAAAGCTGGGCATGAATACCCTGCTCTCCGTCGCCCGGGGGTCGCACGAACCGCCGAAATTCATCGTCCTGCGCCATGCCGGCGGCGCTGCCGGAGCAAAGCCGGTAGTACTGGTAGGCAAGGGCATCACTTTCGATTCCGGCGGCATTTCCCTGAAGCCGGGGCCGGAAATGGATGAAATGAAGTACGACATGTGCGGTGCCGCCAGCGTGCTCGGAACACTCAAGGCAGCGGCACTGATGAAGCTGCCACTCAACATCATCGGCGTCATCCCGTCCACCGAGAACATGCCCGGAGGCGCGGCGACAAAACCGGGAGACGTAATAACTTCAATGTCGGGCCAGACCGTCGAGATCTTGAACACCGATGCCGAGGGCCGCTTGATACTCTGCGATGCGCTCACCTATGTTGAACGCTTTGATCCGGAGTGCGTGGTGGATATCGCCACACTCACAGGCGCCTGCGTGATCGCGCTGGGGCACGTGGCCACCGGCCTCCTAGCCAATCACGACAGTCTGGCGCGGGATCTGCTCGATGCGGGACACGACTCCTATGACCGGGCCTGGCAAATGCCTTTGTGGGATGACTACCAGGAACAGTTGAAGAGCAATTTTGCCGACATGGCGAATATCGGCGGCCGGCCGGCCGGCACCATTACAGCGGCA
>JAPLRA010000447.1:0-4763 GCA_026399445.1 Sulfuritalea sp. | reverse complement strand
CGCCGAAAAATACCACTGGGCGCATCTCGACATCGCAGGCACGGCATGGCGCTCCGGCAAGGAAAAGGGCGCCACCGGCCGGCCGGTGCCCTTGCTCGCGCACTTCCTGATGGATCGCGCGACTCACGCCCCGAAACCAATGGCCAAGCGTAAGCGGGGATGACACAGATCACCTTTCTCCACGGCGCACTCGACAGGCTGAAGGCGATTGCCGCCTGGCTTGCCCAGGCCGGCGCGGAAGGCAGGCCCGTGCTTGTTTATGTGCCCGCCGCGGAGCGTGGCGAACAGCTTGACCGCCTGTTGTGGACATTCCCTGCAACAGGGTTTACGCCTCATTGCCGGGCTGATGACAAACTGGCTGCCGAGACTCCAATAGTTCTCGCGTCGGAGCTCGACCATCCATTGCATGACAAATGCCTGCTGAATCTGTCGGATGAGATTCCGCCGGGCTTCAGCCGCTTCCAGCAGCTGATAGAGATCGTTAGCGGCGACGATGCGGACAGGCTGCCGGGCCGTGAGCGCTTTCGCTTTTATCGGGAACGCGGCTACCCGATGGAAGCACTCGATATCTCGAAGAGCATGTAGAGCATGGCTGACGACAATACTGCAGATCTGCTGCGCAAGGCCGATGCGCTGATCAAACGCACCCGGGTATATGTTGCTGGGTCGTCGGTGCCTGCGGCGGAAGCCACGCCAGCCGAAGACGATTTGCCGGTGCTCACCGACATTGTCACCGACCACGAAGCGGCGCTTGCCACGGCGCCGCCGCACATGCAACAGCATCTCGACGCACTTCGCGAGGAGTTGTCGCGCTGGCTTGATCAGGAACTGCCGCACGCCGTGCTGAAAGTCACCGACGGATTGGCGGACCAGTTGATGGGAGAACTAACTGATCAGGCGGAGAAAAAACTGTTGCCACGCTTGATCGCGCGACTTGACGGCACAGCCGCGCAGTCCACGGATCACAAGGAAAACGAAACGCAGCAACCGAAAGACTAGCCCGGCGGCGGTACGGTTTCCGCAAAAGCGGGGCGCTGCATCAGCTTCTCGTAAAGGTGAGCAAGATTGGGGTACTGCTCGGGCCAGGGAATGTCGCCGAGCCGGAAGGAAACATAACCCAGCGCGCAGCCCACGGCGATATCCGCCAGGGACATGCTGTTGCCGTGACACCACTGTTGCTCGCCGAGTTCATCCGACATAACCTGCAAGGTCTGATTCACCTTTCCGCGCTGGCGTTCAATCCATGACGGACTGCGTTCGCCATCGGGACGCCGCGATTCGAGAAAGGCCGCAACGGCGGCATCGAGAACCCCGTCCGCCATCGCCTCCCAGCGCTTTACGCTGATCCGTTCGCGTCCTGAAGCAGGAATCAGGCGGTTGTTCGGCGCCACGGTATCCAGATATTCGGCGATTACGCGGGAATCGAAGAGAGTAGCTTCGTCGTCCAGCACCAATACCGGAACCTTGCCCAGGGGGTTCAGCGCCGCTACCTGATTTTCCACAGCCCAGGGTGAATCGAGAACCAGATCGTAGTCGACCTTCTTTTCCGCCAGCACAATGCGGATCTTGCGGACATAGGGGCTGGTAAGAGAACCGAGCAGTTTCATTTGGCTAAACCACAGTTTTTGGGGCAGGGAAACTATAACACGCCACCTGATCCCAGCCGCCCCAGCGTGATCTGGCAGCCGGAACCCGCATGCTAAAATTCGCTCTTCCATCGGCGCTTTCTGCGCCTCGACCATTCCTCGCCAATGACATGACACTCACCGCCCTCACCGCACTTTCGCCGCTCGACGGTCGCTACGCCGCGAAGGTCGAAAGCCTGCGCGTCCATTTCTCCGAATACGGTCTCATACGAAATCGCGTCCGGGTCGAAATCGAATGGCTCAAGGCCCTTGCGGCCGAGAAGGAAGTCGCCGAGTGTCCGCAGTTTTTACCCGCCACGATCGCCGAATTGGACAGTGTCGCCGCCAATTTCTCCATCACGGATGCGGACGCGATCAAGACCATCGAGGCCCGCACCAATCATGACGTCAAGGCAATGGAATACTGGCTCAAGGAGCGCCTGGCAGACAACGCCGAAGTGATGCGGGTCAGCGAGTTCATCCATTTCGGCTGCACGTCCGAAGATATCAACAATGCGTCGCATGCGTTGATGCTCAAGCATGCCGTCGCCGACAGCCTGTTGCCGGAACTCGACCGGGTGATCGCGCGTCTGCGCGAACTGGCGCATCAACTGGCCGACCTGCCGATGCTGGCCCGCACCCACGGCCAGCCCGCGACGCCGACTACGCTTGGCAAGGAAATGGCCAACATTGCGGCGCGCCTGATGCGCGGCCGCAGCCAGATTGCCGCCGTGTCGCTCACCGCCAAGTTCAACGGCGCAGTAGGCAACTACAACGCCCATCTGGCGGCATACCCGGACATCGATTGGGAAAGTTTCAATCGCCGCTTTATCGAGTCGCTCGGACTCGACTTCAATCCCTACACGATCCAGATCGAACCGCACGATGCGATGGCAGAACTGTTCGATGCCATGGCGCGCGCCAATACGATTCTGATCGACGCTGACCGCGATATCTGGCAGTACATTTCGCTGGGCTATTTCAAACAAAAACTGAAGGATGGCGAGATAGGGTCATCGACCATGCCGCACAAGGTCAACCCGATCGACTTTGAAAACTCGGAAGGCAATCTGGGCCTGGCCAATGCCGTGTTGAGGCATCTCGCGGAAAAGCTTCCGATCTCACGGCTGCAGCGCGACCTGACCGACTCCACGGTCCTGCGCAACATGGGCGTCGCCTTCGGCTATACGATGCTTGCCTTCGATTCAAGCCTACGCGGACTGAACAAGCTGGAGGCCAATCCCCAACGCCTCGCCGAAGATCTCGACGACGCCTGGGAAGTGCTGGCCGAGCCGGTCCAGACTGTGATGCGCCGCTTTGGCGTGCCCAACCCCTACGAGCAACTCAAGGAACTCACGCGCGGCAAGGGCATCGAGAAGGATGCCCTGCGCCAGTTCATCGCAAAACTGCCACTGCCGAAAGCTGATCGCCAGCGACTGCTCGACATGACCCCGGCTTCCTATATCGGCAAGGCGGCGGAACTCGCGAAGAAAATCTGAGATGGCTTTCGCCGACAACCTCAAGCAGTTGCCCCGGATCTCGCATCTTTCCGCCATCCAGTTGCTCGACAGCGATGGCGCTGTTGCCGCCACGATAGAGAACAAGCCGGGACAAACCGGCTCGCTTGTCGTCTATAACCATCTCGGACAAATTTACGGCGCGATCACCGCGGAGGCTGCCAAGAAGGGTCTGGAGCTCTATGCCGAGCACACCGATGACGCCCGGCAGAATCCCGGCAAACATCCCAACATCGACCGCCTGCTGGCGTTGGCAGCTGAAGGCAAGGGCCTGCTTCGTGTGAAGCACGTCTTCGCCACGGGAATCGACTAGCCCCGGGGTCGAGCGCGCTTCAGGCAGGACTCCCGCAACGCCGTCTGTTACCTAAACAACGGCTTCCTGCTTTTCGACCTTGACCTGAATGAACTGCTCGCGGGAAACGCCCATCCACATCACCAGCGGACTGGCGACCAGCACCGACGAGTAGATGCCGAACAGGATGCCGATGGTCAGCGCCAGCGCAAAGTAATGCAGCGCCGGACCGCCGAAAATCAGCATCGAGGTGACCATCATCTGCGTGCAGCCGTGGGTGATGATGGTGCGCGAGATC
Source organism: Sulfuritalea sp. (assembly GCA_026399445.1). Lineage (GTDB taxonomy): Bacteria > Pseudomonadota > Gammaproteobacteria > Burkholderiales > Rhodocyclaceae > Sulfuritalea. The sequence goes on along the minus strand of JAPLRA010000447.1, from coordinate 1,031 downwards.
GTGCTGGTGATGGCGTGATCAAGCACCTGCGGCGTCGTCATGCCGCGCTTCTTCTTGAAGGTTTCGCGCACCCGGTCGAACACCACCACCGACTCGTTGACCGAATAGCCGAGCACAGCCAATACCGCGGCCAGCACCGGCAGGGAAAACTCCCACTGGAACAGTGCGAAGCAACCGAGGATGATCACCACGTCGTGCATGTTGGCGATGATCGCCGACACCGCGAAGCGCCATTCGAAACGCATCGCCAGATACAGTACGATGCCGCAGACCACCAGCAGCAGCGCCAGTGCCCCGTCTGAGGCGAGTTCCTTGCCAACTTGCGGACCGACGAACTCGACGCGCTTCAGCGCTGGTGTTCCAGCTTCCGCTGCCGCCTTGCTCTGCACTACCTTCGGGTCGTCGCCAGCGCCAGCGCTCTGCGTCCCTCCGGGAACTTTTTGCAGCGAAGCCATGACGCGGTCACCCACCTTGGAGGTCTCGGCATCCTACGACAACGGCACCCGGATCAACACGTCGCGCGAGGAACCGAAGTTCTGCACCTGCGTATCGGTAAAGCCGTCGGCCTCCATCTGTCTGCGCAACTTGTCGAGATCAGGCGCCTGTGCGTAACTCACTTCGAGCAGAGTGCCGCCGGTGAACTCGATCGAGAAGTGCAAGCCTTTGTTGACCAGGAAGAACACCGCCAGCAGGAAGCTGACCAACGATATGACGTTGAACACCAGCGCATGGCGCATGAACGGGATATCTTTTCTGATGCGGAAGAATTCCATCGCTATACCCCTAATTAGTGCCGAGGCCGGGTTTCCATATCTGGCCGATGCTGAGACTGTCGAGTTTGCGACGACGGCCGTAAATCAAATTGACCACCGCGCGCGAAATGATCACCGAACTGAAGAGCGAGGTCAGAATGCCGAGGCAATGCACCACCGCGAAACCGCGCACCGGGCCGGAGCCGAAGATCAGCAGCGCGACGCCGACGATCAGCGTGGTCACGTTTGAATCGAGAATCGTCGCCCAGGCGCGCTCGT
>JAPLRA010000139.1 GCA_026399445.1 Sulfuritalea sp. | reverse complement strand
TGGCGAAGCCGCTCTGGGTGCCGCAATCATCTTCGATCACGACGAGATCCTGGGTCACGTCCACCAAACGGCGCGTCAGATAGCCGGAGTTGGCAGTCTTCAGTGCGGTGTCAGCCAGGCCCTTGCGTGCGCCGTGGGTCGAGATGAAGTACTGCAGAACGTTGAGGCCCTCGCGGAAGTTCGAGGTGATCGGAGTTTCAATGATCGAACCATCCGGCTTGGCCATGAGGCCGCGCATGCCAGCCAGCTGACGGATCTGTGCGGCTGAACCGCGCGCGCCCGAGTCGGCCATCATGTAGATGGAATTGAAGGATTCCTGGCTCACCGTCTTGCCGTCGGCTCCCGTGACTGACTGATGGGCAAGTTGATCCATCATGGCCTTGGCCACCTGATCACCGGCACGGCCCCAGATATCCACCACCTTGTTGTAACGCTCGCCAACCGTGACGAGGCCCGAGGTGTATTGCTTTTCGATTTCCTTGACCTCGGTCTCTGCGGCCGCAATCAGGTCATGCTTCTGCGTCGGCACCAGCATGTCATCGACACAGATCGAGATGCCGGCGCGGGTTGCCAGACGGAAACCAGCCTGCATCAACTGGTCGGCGAAAACCACCGTTTCCTTGAGACCGCAACGACGGAAGCTCTCGTCGATCAGCTTCGAGATTTCCTTCTTCTTGAGCGGCTTGTCGATTACCTTGAATGGCAGGCCACGCGGCAGGATCTCCGACAGCAGGGCGCGGCCGGCGGTGGTCGAATAGCGAGTGATCTTCGGCTGCCACTGCTTGTCGGCGTCCAGCTCGTATTCACGAATGCGCACCGTGATGCGCGCATGCAGGTCGATCTGACGCGAATCAATGGCGCGAGTAATTTCGGCGATGTCGGCAAACATCATGCCGTTGCCGCGGGCAGACACATTCTCGCGGGTGGCGTAGTAAAGACCGAGCACCACGTCCTGCGAGGGCACAATGATCGGCTGGCCGTTGGCTGGCGACAGCACGTTGTTCGAGGCCAGCATCAGCGTGCGGGCTTCCATCTGCGCTTCGAGAGAAAGCGGGATGTGTACGGCCATCTGGTCACCGTCGAAGTCGGCGTTGAATGCAACGCAAACCAGGGGATGCAACTGGATCGCCTTGCCTTCGATCAGCGTCGGCTCGAAGGCCTGAATGCCGAGGCGGTGCAGCGTCGGGGCGCGATTGAGCAGTACCGGATGCTCGCGGGTAACCGCTTCGAGGATATCCCAGACCACCGGGGTCTCGGCTTCGACTTCCTTCTTGGCTGCCTTGATGGTGCTGGCGATACCCATCTTTTCGAGACGCTCGAAAATGAAGGGTTTGAAGAGTTCCAGCGCCATCTTCTTCGGCAGGCCGCACTGGTGCAGCTTCAGCTGCGGACCAACGACGATGACCGATCGGCCGGAGTAGTCGACACGCTTGCCGAGCAGGTTCTGCCGGAAGCGACCACCCTTGCCCTTGATCATGTCGGCCAGCGACTTGAGCGGACGCTTGTTGGCGCCAGTCATCGCCTTGCCGCGACGACCGTTGTCGAGCAGCGAGTCCACGGCTTCCTGCAGCATGCGCTTTTCGTTGCGCACGATGATGTCCGGCGCCTTGAGCTCGAGCAGACGCTTCAGACGATTGTTGCGGTTGATGACGCGACGATAGAGATCGTTCAGGTCGGACGTCGCAAAGCGGCCGCCATCAAGCGGAACCAGCGGACGGAGATCCGGCGGCAATACCGGCAGTACCTGAAG
>JAPLRA010000495.1 GCA_026399445.1 Sulfuritalea sp. | reverse complement strand
TCGGAAAACATCGGCGCCTTGAAGGGGCCGCTGCCAGATCAGGAGATGCGCAAGCGCATGCTGCGGCACATGGAAACGATTCCCGGCTTCGACAAGCTGCACGAGACGCCGCCGTATCCGGGCAAGGCCTACAACGGCATCATCCGTCGGGCGCAGTCGCTGCGGGCAGCGGCGAAGTGACGCAACGGGAAGGCGTTGCGCTGATATGCTCGAACTGAAAAACATTGACCTGACCACGGACAACTCGGCGGCCTTGTTCGTGAAGGACGAACTCGTCGATGTCACCTTTGCCGAAACCGCGGGGGATCTGGTCAGCCGCGAAGGACCCAACCGCTTTCAGGCCGGCGATGCATTGATCACAGGTTCAACCGGCGATCGCTGGAGCGTTTCGCGTGACCGCTTCGACGCGAAGTACCTCCCCGTCGCACCGGTCGAGCCCGGCGAGGACGGACGCTACCGCGCGAAGCCCTTGCCGGTGCTGGCGAGGCAGATCGGCGAAGCGTTCACGCTTGCCCGATCTTCGGGCGGCGATGTGCTACACGGCAAGGCGCAGGATTGGGTACTGCAATATGCACCGGGTGACTTCGGCATTATCGAGAACGCCCGGTTTCAGCGGGTTTACCGGCGGATCTAAACCAGCCCGGCGTCGATCAGTTCCTGCTTCAGGTAGGCGTAATACACCGGTGCGGCGATGACCCCCGGCAAGCCGAAGGCGGCTTCCATGACCAGCATGGCCAGCAACAGTTCCCAGGATTGGGCCGAGATGCGTGCGCCGACGATGCGGGCGTTGAGAAAATATTCGAACTTGTGCACCACTACCAGGAAGCCCAGCGAGGCCATGGCGATTTGCGGCGAGTGGGCCAGGCTGACGATGACAATCACCGTATTCGAGATCAGATTGCCGATTACCGGCAGCAGGCCGGCAATGAAGGTCAAGGCGATCATGGTCTTGGTCAGCGGCAGATGGATGCCGAACAGCGGCAACACAACGGCGAGATAGAGGGCGGTGAACACCGTATTGATGGCCGAAATCCGTACCTGCGCGAAGACAATGCGCCGGAACGCTTCAGCCAGACGGCGCGCGCGCGCCGTGAGCGCTTCGGCCAGCGGCTGCATGGTCTGCGGGCCGCCGACTTCGCACAGGGCTAGCAGGGCGCCGATGATGAGGCCGACCAGCACGTGCGCCATCACCAGTCCGGCTTCCTTGCCGATCAGTTGCACCTGGCCCGCGTGTTCGCGCAGCCACTGCACCACGGCGGTCTTGATGCCTTCGACGCTGTCGGGCAGGGCGCCGACCAGCCACTCCGGCATGGATTGGCGGGAGTTCTCGAGGATTTCCGCCATCTTCTGTGCCAGCGCGGCGAGGCTGCCCGACTCGCCCCGAAAGAAGCCGATCGTCAGCGCTGTGCCCAACACTGTGGCGCCAACGACGATCGCGGCAAGGAAAATCACCGCCGCCTGTTTCGCCCGCAGCCCGGATAGCCGGCTTTCCAGCAGCGGTGCGGTGAGGTGCACCAGTTCATACACCAGCAGGCCCGCCAGGAGTGCCGGCAGCAGGTGCAGATCAAGCACCAGAAATAGCGCGAGAGCGGCGAGGAGCCAGGATGCTTGCTGGATGCGAGGGATGGGCATGAAAGTATTTGCAGGGTGTCGGGTGAGGCCATTCTCGCCTCTGGGACTGTTTGCTGCAATGCCAACCGTGGTGATCGCCTCGTTGCCGGAGGTCGCTTTGCGTGCCTGGGACGCCACTTCGCGGACAGGCAGCTAGCCTTCTGCGGGCAGGGTAGGGTACATTTCACGGATGAGCGAAGAATCGAGTCCCGCCGCGTTGTCAGATTCGAAACCCGACGAGCCGCGTTCCGTGCTGACGGTCGAAATGCTCGCGGCCGCTGCCGGTGCTTCGGCCGAGGACGGAATCTGGCTTGACGTGATTCGCAAGATGGACGAGGTCTACAACGATTTGCTCCAGTACGAGGTCGCGCTGGAGGAGAAGAACGCGACGCTGGAAGATACGCAGCAGTTCATTTCTTCGGTGCTGACCTCGATGTCCGATCTGCTGATTGTCTGCAGCCGGGCCGGGGTGATCGAGAGCGTCAATGAGGCGCTGGCTTCCCTGCTCGGGATCGATGCGGGCGCGCTACATGGAAGGACAGTATTCGATCTGTTCGCCGACGAGGAGTCGCGTGAGCATGCCGGACGCCTGTTCGCCGACCAGAGCAGCCACGCCGTGGAAGATATGGAAATGCAACTCAAGGCGGCCAACGGCAGTTCGATACCAGTCTCGCTCAACTGCACGCCGCGCTACAACGGTGTCGGCAAGATGATGGGCCTGGTCATTACCGGCCGCCCGGTGGGTGAGTTGCGTCGCGCCTATCAGGCGTTGCGGCGTGCCCACGAAGATCTCAAGACCACCCAGCAGCAACTGATCCATTCCGAAAAGATGGCCTCGCTGGGCCGCCTGGTGGCTGGCGTAGCGCACGAATTGAACAACCCGATCAGTTTCGTTTACGGCAATACAGTGGCGATGAAGCGCTATGCCGAGCGGCTCGCCCGTTACCTGGCCGCAGTTCACAGCGACATGCCGAAGGACGAGCGCGAAACCCTGCGCCGCGAACTGCGCATCGACCGCATACTGGACGATATGCCCTCGCTGATCGACGGCACGGTGGAAGGTGCGGAGCGCACCCGCGACATCGTCGATGCTCTCAAGCGTTTTTCGGCGACGGATCGCGACGAGCGCCGCGCCTTTGACCTCGTTGAAGTTATCGAGCGCGCCGTGCAG
>JAPLRA010000135.1 GCA_026399445.1 Sulfuritalea sp. | reverse complement strand
TCCTTGTCCGGATTTTCCGATTCAAGGAAAAGTAGCTGCGCCACGATCAGATTGGCCGTGCCGTCGTTGACCGGGCCGACCAGGAAGATCACCCGTTCGCGCAGCAAGCGCGAATAGATGTCGTAGGCCCGCTCGCCGCGCCCGCTGGTCTCGATGACCATGGGCACCAGACCCAGCCCCTGCGTGTCAGGGGCGGGTGCGTCGTAGGCACCACCATTCTGTCGCGAACCGTACATGGACGTCTCCGGCAAGATCATGCTGCATTTCCCATCAGCGCATCAAAGGCGATGGGGGTTTCGGTAACCTTGGCGCTGGCAAGCACCCAATCGACCACGTTGTTTTCCAGCGCCAGCGCCTCGGCCTCGGCCAGCCGCTGTGGTTGGGAATAGTACCAGCGGACCACTTCCTTGGGGTCCTCGAAGGTTTCGGCGAATTCGTCAACAATGGCGCGCACTTGCTCCGGCTTGACGTGGAGATCCTTGGCCTTGACCAGTTCGGCCAGCAGCAGGCCCAGCTTCACGCGGCGTATTGCCTGCTCGGTGAACCAGGACGCCTCGACCGGAATGTTCTTCATGCCCATGCCGCGCGATTCCATGTCGCGCTTCGCCGCTTCGGCCATCTGCTCCGATTCCATCTCGACCAGCGCTTTCGGCACCTCGATCGGATTCACCTTGAGCAGCGCCTCCATCACCTGCTCCTTGACCTTGGCCAGCAGGCGCTTTTTGACTTCGCGCTCCAGATTCGAGCGAACCTCGATGCGCATCTTTGCGGTGTCGCCGTCGGCAACGCCAAGCTGTTTGGCAAATTCGGCATCGAGTTCGGGCAGCTTGGGCGCCTCGACCTTCTTCACCGTCATCTCGAACTGCACCGTGTTGCCGGCCAGTTCCGCCGCCTGATAGTCGGCAGGGAAAGTGACATCGAAAGTCTTCTTCTCGCCCGCCTTGCCGCCTGCGAGTTGCGCCTCGAAATCCGGCAGCATCATGCCGCCACCGACCATGACCGAGTAGTCGCTCGCCTTGCCGCCGGGGAACTCCTCTCCATTCTTGCGTCCGATGAAGTCGATTACCAGACGATCGTCCTTGGCAGCGGCGCGGTCGGTCTCGACGTAGGTGGTGCGCTGCTTGCGCAGGACGTCGAGCGTCGTATCGACCTCGACGTCGGTCACCGTCAGCGTCGGTTTTTCAATCGCCTGCCCGGAGATGTCTGCCGGTGCGATTTCGGGATAGACCTCGAATATCGCGGTGAAGCCGATCAGTCCGGGGCCGACATCGTCCTTCGGCTCGATACGGGGATAGCCGGCAACGCGCAGGTTCTGCTCGCGAACCTTCTCGCCATAGGCTTTTTCCACCGCTGCGCCGATCGCCTCCGAGCGCGCCTGGGAGCCATGCTGCTGGGCCACCAGCTTCATCGGCACTTTGCCGGGACGGAAACCCGCCGCCTTGACTGTGCGCGACATCCGCTTCAGACGCTGCTCGACATCCTTGTCGAGCTCGGCCAGCGCTATTGTCATTTCGATGCGCCGCTCCAGCGCGCTGCTGCTGTCGATTGCCACGTCCGTCGTTGCCTTGTCCGTCATCTCTATATCCGTCACTGAAGAATTCATTGAAAAAAAACCGCACCAAATCAAAAACCGCGACCAAACTTCGCCCAAATGCTGGTGCCCAAGAAGGGACTCGAACCCCCACGCCTCGCGGCGCCAGAACCTAAATCTGGTGCGTCTACCAATTCCGCCACTTGGGCACGTGTCGCAGCCGGCCAGCAAGCAAAGCCGGAACGACACGACGTGGATTGCGAATTTTACCTGCTTTCGGGGACCTAAGGACAGCGAACAGAAGCTGGAAAACAGCGACAAATGCCGCACATAGCCCCGGTAGAATCCAGCCTTCAGCCCACGCCGCGCGCCCCTGAATGGCCGTCGATCACTACGAAAACTTCCCCGTTGCCTCGATTCTGCTGCCCGCTCCGCTGCGCGAGCCGGTGGCTGCCATCTATGGCTTCGCCCGTAGTGCGGACGACTTCGCTGACGAGGGAGAGCTTTCGCCGCGGCAGCGCGGGGCGCTGCTGGCCGGCTACCAGGCCGAACTGGACGCAATTGGGCAAGGCCGACCGACGCAGCATCCGGTATTCCTGCGCCTGCGGCCGGTGATCGCCCGTTACGACCTGCCGCTGCAACTGTTTCGCGACCTGCTCGATGCCTTCATTCAGGACGTAGGCAAGGATCGCTATCGCGACTACGCGGAACTCACGGATTACTGCCGCCGCTCGGCGGATCCGGTCGGGCGGCTGCTGCTGCATCTGTTCGGCCAGGCCACGGCGGAAAACCTCTCCCGTTCCGACGCCATCTGCTCCGCGCTGCAGCTGATCAACCATTGGCAGGATGTCGGCATCGATGCCCTCAAAGGCGCGAACGGCCGGATATACCTGCCGCAGGACGAGATGGTGAGGTTCGGAGTCAGCGACAGCGACATCTGCCGCCGTGTCACCACCGCCGACTTCCGGCAACTGCTCGAATTCCAAGTAAACCGCGCCCGCGCCCTGATGCTCTCCGGCGCATCGCTGGGCTGGGACCTGCCGGGACGGATCGGCCTCGAAATCCGTGCCATCGTCGCCGGTGGCCTGCGCATTCTGGATAAAATCGAGGCGGTCGATTACGATGTCTTTACGCGACGACCGCGGCTTCAGGCTCCCGACTGGCCGCTGATCCTGTGGCGCTCCCTGGTCCGTTCCCTATGACACCCGATGAATACTGCCAGGAACGCACCGCGCAGAGCGGCTCCAGCTTCTACTACAGCTTCCTCTTCCTCGAACCGCTGCGGCGCCAGGCCATCACGGCGCTCTACGCCTTTTGCCGCGAAGTCGATGACGTGGTCGACGAATGCCCCGACGCGGAGTTGTCGCGCGCCCAGCTTGACTGGTGGCGCGGCGAAGTCAAGGCGCTGTTCGACGGCCGCCCCAGCCACCCGGTGACGCAGGCGCTGGCCACGTCCCTGAAGAACTTCTCGCTGCCGCAGGAACAACTGCTGGAAATCATCGACGGCATGGAGATGGACCTCGACCACGTCCGCTACGCCGATTTCAAGGCGCTGCACCTGTACTGCTACCGCGTCGCCAGCGTGGTTGGCCTGCTCGCCGCCGAAATCTTCGGCTACACCGACCGCCAGACGCTCAGGTACGCCCACGACCTCGGTCTGGCCTTCCAGCTCACCAACATCATCCGCGATGTCGGCGAGGACGCGCGGCGCGGCCGCATCTACCTGCCGCAGGACGAACTGGCCCGCTTCGGCGTCGAGGAGCGCGATTTGCTGCAAGCGCGCTACAGCGACAACTTCCGCCAGCTCATGGAATTCCAGGTAGCGCGCGCCACGACGCTTTACCAGCAGGCCTTCGCCCAGCTTCCCGCCGCCGACCGCAAGGCACAGCGCGCCGGCCTGATCATGGCCGCCATCTACCGCGCCACGCTCGACGAAATCGTTCGCGACGACTGCCTCGTGCTGGATCGCCGCACCTCGCTGCCGCCGCTGCGCAAGCTGTGGCTGGCCGGCAAAACCTGGATCAGCGCTTGAAGACTGCCATCATCGGTGGCGGCTACGCCGGGCTGGCAGCGGCCGTCGAACTGACCGCGGCAGGCCGGCAGGTGGAGGTATTCGAGGCCTCGCGCGTGCTTGGCGGACGCGCCCGCGCGGCGCAGATCGACGGCCTGACCGTCGATAACGGCCAGCACATCCTCGTCGGCGCCTACACCGAAACCCTGCGCCTGATGCGCGCCGTCGGCGTCGATCCGAAGCAGCTGCTCAAGCGCACGCCGCTGCGCTTCGAGTTTCCCGGCGAATTCCTGATGAGCGCACCGCGTCTACCCGCGCCGCTGCATACCGCCTTCGCCCTGCTGCTCGCCCGCGGACTCGACTGGCGAGAAAAACGGGCGGCGATTCGCCTCATGCAGGGACTGAAAGCGGGCCAATTCCGCATCGAGCCGGATTGCACCGTGACCGAGTGGCTGGACCGCAACGAAACGCCGCCCCGCCAGCGCCGACTCTTGTGGGAGCCGCTGTGCATCGCCGCACTGAACACCGCGGCCGATCGCGCCTCGGCCCAGGTACTGGCCAACGTGCTGCGCGACAGCCTGGGCGGCAGGCGCTCCGCCAGCGATATGCTGTTGCCGCGAGTGGATCTCACCGCGCTGTTTCCGGAACCTGCGGCAGAGTTCATCACCGAACGTGGCGGCAGCGTGCATACAGGTCATCGCGTCGGCTCGCTCCGACGTGCAGGAGGCGCCTGGCTGGTCGATGATAGCGGCCCCTTCGCGCAGATCGTTCTCGCCGTGGCGCCCTATCACCTCGGCACCCTCGTGCCGGAACTGGCGCATCAAGTAGAACACTTCGACTGGGAACCCATCGTCACCAGCTACTTCAGCTACCCGGATTGGGTACGCCTGCCGCAGCCGATGCTCGGGGTGGACGCCGGGCTCGCGCAATGGCTGTTCGACCGTGGCCAGCTGTGCGGACAAGACGGCCTGATCGCCGCCGTCATCAGCGCGCGCGGCCGCCATCTGGACTTGCCGACGGCTGAACTGGAACGCGGCATTCACGCCGAAATTGCCCGCCTCGTGTCCGAACTGCCGGCGCCGCTGGCGGTACAGACCATCACCGAAAAGCGCGCAACCTTTGCCTGCGTGCCAAATCTGCAGCGGCCGGCAACTCGAACCAGTCTGCCGGGCGTTTGGCTGGCGGGCGACTATGTAGCCGGGGACTACCCGGCGACGCTGGAAGGCGCGGTCAGAAGCGGCGTGGCCGCCGCGCGGGGCGTCCTCGCCGCCTGACTCAGGCTTCCAGCCGTCCGCCGGACAAGCGCAAGGTCCGCCCGCAACGATGCGCCAGCACCTCGTCGTGCGTCACCAGGATCAGCGTGGTGCCGGCTTCGGCATTCATGGCGAACATCAGGTCGATGATCTGCGCGCCGGTGGCGGCATCGAGATTTCCCGTCGGTTCGTCGGCCAGCAGGAGTTGCGGCCGGATGGCGAAGGCCCGCGCCAATGCCACGCGCTGCTGCTCGCCGCCCGAAAGATGTTTCGGGTCGTGCCCCAGGCGCGCGCCGAGGCCGACGCGCTCCAGCATCGCTTCGGCCATGGCGCGCGCGTCGGCGCGACCGGCCAGTTCGAGCGGCAGCATGGTGTTCTCCAGCGCGGTCAGGGCCGGCAGCAACTGGAAAGACTGGAACACGAAACCGAGCAGCCGGCCGCGCAGATCGGCTCGCCCGTCTTCGTCAAGCGCAGCCAGATCCTGCCCACCCAAGTGCACGCTGCCGGACGAAGGCAGGTCGAGGCCTGCCATGAGCCCCAGCAGGGTCGACTTGCCCGAACCCGAGGCGCCTACAATGGCAACCGCCTCGCCGGAAGTCACGGCAAGGGAAATCTCGATGCCGCCACCGGCGCGCAGATCATCGACCTGATGTTCGCCATGAATG
>JAPLRA010000126.1 GCA_026399445.1 Sulfuritalea sp. | reverse complement strand
CAGGTCTGATCATAGATGATGGCCGAGATGCCGGGGCATTCGCGCATCTCGCGTTGAATGGCGTCGAGGTCGTCACGATGCCGGATCGGTACGCCATGGGGCAGGTCGGCGTGGCCGTAAGCGCGTGGCGTGCCATCGGTGACGACGACGACATGGCCGACGCCTTCGGCATGCAACTGCGCGGCGATCTGCGGCACCGACAGGTTGCCGTCGTGCGGCTGGCCACCGGTCATCGCGACGGCGTCGTTGTAGAGAATCTTGTAGGTGGCATTGACTCCCGAGGCGACCGCGGCGCGAATCGCCAGCGAGCCGGAGTGGAAGTAGGTGCCGTCGCCGAGATTGACGAAGACATGGCGCTGTTCGGTGAAGGGTGCCTGCCCCATCCAGGCCGCGCCTTCGCCGCCCATATGGGAATAGGTGGTGGTGGAACGATTCATCCACAGCACCATGAAATGGCAGCCGATGCCCGCCAGCGCACGCGAACCCTCTGGCACACAGGTCGAAGTGTTGTGCGGGCAGCCCGGGCAGAAGTAGGGCGTGCGCGCCACCTGGATCGCTGGTGCGGCAGATCGCTCCTTCGCTTCGATCACTGCCAGTCGTTCGCGGATGCGCGGCGACGTAAAGTGGCGGCCGATGCGGTCAGCAATGACGCGCGCGATCTGCGCCGGGGAGAGTTCGCCCGAGGCGGGCAGTAGCCAGCGGCCGTTGGGCAGCGCCCATTCGCCCTTCTCGTCGAATTTGCCGATCACACGCGGGCGCACGTCCTCGCGCCAGTTGTAGAGTTCTTCCTTCAACTGGTATTCGATCAACTGGCGCTTTTCCTCGACCACCAGGATTTCTTCCAGTCCTTCGGCGAAGCGACGCACGCCATCGGATTCGAGCGGCCAGACCATGCCGATCTTGTAGAGCCGAATGCCGATCTCGGCGGCAAGTTTGTCGTCGATGCCGAGGTCATCAAAGGCCTGGCGCACGTCGAGATACGACTTGCCGGTGGTGATGATGCCCAAACGTGGATTGGGCGCGTCGATCACGACCTGGTTCAGTTTGTTGGCGCGGCAATAGGCCAGCGCCGCATACAGTTTGTGGTCGAGCAGGCGGGCTTCCTGCAGCAGGCGATCATCGGGCCAGCGGATGTTGAGGCCGCCCGCCGGCAAGGCGTAATCGTCGGGCAGCGCGATTCGCACGCGGTCCGGTGAAATGTCGACGGATGCAGAGGACTCAACGGTGTCTGCGACCGCCTTGAAGCCGACCCAGCAGCCCGAATAGCGGCTCATGGCCCAGCCATGCAGGCCGAGGTCGAGATAGTCCTGTACGCCCGCGGGCACCAGCACCGGCATCATTGCGGCCTTGAATGCATGCTCCGACTGGTGCGCCACGGTGGATGAGCGCGCAGCGTGATCGTCGCCGGCTATGGCCAATATGCCGCCATGCTTCCAGCTGCCGGCGGAATTGGCGTGCTTGAAGACGTCGCCGCAACGGTCTACGCCCGGCCCCTTGCCGTACCACATGCCGCCCACAGCGCCGTGGCGGCGAGATCTTCATTGACCCCCGGGTTGAACACGACATGGTTCTGCGCCAGATGCTGCTTGGCCTTCCAGAGCGCCTGATCGAGGCCACCGAGAGGTGAGCCGCGGTAACCCGAGACGTAGCCGGCGGTATTCAACCCGGCCAGGGCGTCGCGCTGGTGCTGCAGCAGCAGCAGTCGAACCAGAGCTTGGGTGCCGGTCAGAAATACCCGGCCGGAGGCGAGGGCGTATTTGTCCTCGAGGGTGATATTGCGCAATGGCGCGTTCATGGCTGCTCCTGAATTTTTTGGACGTCGGAGATGCGTTGACCTTATGGGTCGTGCATCGGGCCTGGCCGTCCCCGGTCAGGGCGGCGGCAGAATCTTACCCGGATTCAGGATGTTGTCGGGGTCTATGGCACGTTTTATTGCCCGCATCAGCTCGATGGCAACCGCGCCGTGCTCCAGCGTCATGTAATCCTGCTTGCCTATGCCAACGCCATGCTCTCCGGTGCAGGTGCCGTCCATGCGGATCGCCCGCTGCGCCAAGCGCGAGGCGAAACCCTTGGCGCGAGTCAGTTCCTCGTCGTTGTCCGGATCGACCAGCAGCACCATATGAAAATTGCCGTCGCCGACATGGCCGACCAGTGGCGCGATGAGGCCGGTCGCTTCAAGATCCACATAGGTTTCGCTGATGCAATCTGCCAGCCGCGAGATCGGCACGCACACATCGGTCGTCAAGGCGCGGCAACCGGGTTTGAGGCCAAGCCCTGCGTAGTAGGCGTCATGCCGCGCCTGCCAGAGTCGCGAGCGATCCTCGGGGCGGGTTGCCCATTCGAAATCCTGCCCGCCCTGTTCCGTGGCTATCCCCTGGACCGTCTCGGCCTGTTCTTTCACCCCTGTCGGTGAGCCATGAAACTCGAAGAACAAGGTGGGTTCTTCGCGGAGTGTTGTCTTGCTGTGACGATTGATGGAGGTAATGGCCAAGGCATCCAGCAACTCGATGCGTGCTACCGGAACGCCAAGCTGGATGGTCTGAATCACTGTCCTGACAGCGGCCGCCAGGCTTGGAAACGCGCAAACGGCGCTGGAAATGGCTTCCGGTATCGGATAGAGCCTCACCGTCAGTTCGGTGATGATGCCCAGTGTGCCTTCGGAGCCGACCATCAGTCGGGTCAGATCGTAGCCGGCGGAGGATTTTCGGGCACGGCCACCTGTTTTGAGAATGCGGCCATCGGGCAGCACCACGGTCATGCCCAGTACGTTTTCGCGCATGGTGCCGTAACGCACGGCGTTAGTGCCCGAGGCCCGCGTCGCGGCCATGCCGCCCAGGCTCGCGTCTGCGCCCGGGTCGATGGGGAAGAACAGCCCGGTGCCGTTCAGGGCGGCGTTGAGGGCTTTGCGCGTGACGCCGCATTGGACGGTGGCGTCGAGATCCTCCTGGCGCACGGCGACAATCCGGTTCATTGCCGACAGATCGATGCAGACTCCGCCGTGCACTGCCAGCAGGTGGCCTTCGAGCGACGTTCCAGTGCCAAAAGCGATCACCGGGATCCGGTGGCGATGACACAATCCGACGATTTCCGCGACTTCCGCTGTGGATTCGGCAAATACCACTGCGTCTGGCGGCATAGGCACGTGGGACGACTCATCCTTGCCGTGATGCAGTCGGACCGCGGCGGCAACAGAGAAGCGCGATCCGAAGCGAGCGGCGAGGGCCTCGGCCAGTTCCTGCGGTAGGGGTGGGCGATCAGCGGGCGCGTTCATGGCGATCTCCGGCATGGGTCAATCGG
>JAPLRA010000156.1 GCA_026399445.1 Sulfuritalea sp. | reverse complement strand
CGCCACCGGCGAGTCGCCCAACACAGTCGGCGCCTGCTCCCCGGCGAAGTTCGTGCAGTGGGAAAAGAAACCGAACGAAATGGACGTGCGCCTGAACGGCATCCTCATCGACCGCTACGGCAACGACGAGAACGCCGGCTATCCGACCATCTGCAAGGGCCGCTTCGAGGTCGAGGGCGAGACCTACTATGCAATGGAAGAACCGGCCAGCCTCAACGTGCTCGAGATGTTGCCGGAGATCATCAGGATCGGTGTCGCCGCAATCAAGGTCGAGGGTCGTCAGCGCAGCCCGACCTACGTTGCGCAGGTCACGCGCAACCTGCGCCAGGCGCTGGATGCGGCGATTGCTGCGCCGGAGAAATTCAGCGTCAAGCCCGCCTGGGCCGCGGAGCTGGGCAAGGTATCCGAGGGCTCCCAAATTACCCTTGGCGCCTACAACCGGCCGTGGCGTTGATGCAGATCACGCTGGGCCCCCTGCTGTATTTCTGGCCGAAGGCGGAGGTCATGGAGTTCTATGCCCAGGCCGCGCAGCACCCGGCGATCGACCGTATCTATATCGGCGAGGCGGTCTGTTCGCGGCGCCAGCAATTGCGTACGGCAGACTGGATCGGGTTGGCGAAGGATTTGCGCGATGCCGGCAAGGAAGTCTTGCTCACAGCGCAGGCCCTGCTCGAATCCGAAAGCGACCTCAAGGCGCTGCGCCGCCTCATTGCCGATGCCGGCGGCATGATCGAGGCCAATGACCTTGGTGCAGTCAAGATCGCCTGCGATCAGGGAATCGGCTTTGTCGCCGGTCCGCATCTCAACATCTACAACGAACAGACATTGGTCTTTTTTGCCGCGCAGGGCGCAAAACGCTGGCTACCGCCGCTGGAGGTTTCCGGCAGCGTGATCGAGGCCCTGCATGCGACCCGCCCGCCCGGCATGGAAACCGAGGTGTTCGCCTTCGGCAAGCTGCCACTAGCGTTTTCCGCACGCTGCTTCACCGCGCGCCACTTTGGCCTGAACAAGGACGATTGCCAGTTCAAGTGCCTCGACCACCCGGAAGGCATGCTGGTGAATACCCGCGAAGGGCAGCATTTTCTGACCCTGAACGGCATCCAGACCATGTCGGCGCAAACCTATAGTTTGCTGGCGCAGATGCCGGAACTCCTGGAACAGCGCATCGACGCGGTGCGCATCAGCCCGCAACCGGAGCATACTTTCGACGTGGTCGACGCTTTTGACCGCGCTCGCCACGGCCAGCTGGCAGAAGACAACGAGGCGTGGGCCCCGGCGGGCCTCGTCAATGGATTCTGGTTCGGCCGTGCTGGCACAGTGCGGCAGGCCGCTTGAAGGGGTTGCGATGAGAAACAGTTTGAGCTTGCCGACAATTCCGGCCTTTTCCCTGCCGCCGCTGATTGCCCGGCTGGGTGCGAGGCTGCCGCAATGGCCGCATTCGGTGAATCTGGCGCTGGCCTTGAATGCCGCGCGCAAGCTGGGCGTGCTGCCGGACGAGACCTTGCAGGAACTCGAAGGCCGCTACTTCCGCGTGACCGTGCTCGATACCGGCATGGTGGTGGACTTCACCTATAGCGGCGGCGCGTTTCGGCCGGTTTTCGTTTCCGCCGGAGAGCCTGACCTGCACTTCACTGCGCGCCTGTCGGCCTTTCTGCAGATGGTCAGCCGGCAGGAGGATCCGGATACGCTGTTCTTCAATCGGAGCCTGTCGATCGAGGGCGACACCGAACTCGGCCTGCGGGTCAAGAACATGCTCGATGCCCTCGAGTGGCCGCACCTGTCCTGGCAGGGCCTGCGCCCAACTTTTTTGGGTTCTTCAGACATTTCTATGGGTCAGTAGTACGCTTTCGCGCATGGTCTGCAAGGAGGACGTGCGATGGACAGCGTGGAGTTGTACCGGCAGTTGCTTGGGCTGACGGCGCCCTGGACGGTGGAGCACGTCGAATTGGAT
>JAPLRA010000456.1 GCA_026399445.1 Sulfuritalea sp. | reverse complement strand
TCGCCAAGGACATTCTGAAACGTCCCTTCATCACCGTCGGCATGATCAGCTTCGCGTTGCTGGTGCCGCTGGCGGCGACCTCGAACGCCTTTGCCATCCGCAAGCTTGGTGGACACCGCTGGCAGGAACTGCATCGCAGCGTCTACGCTATCGGGTTGCTGGCCGTGCTGCACTATTCCTGGATGGTCAAGGCCGACCTCAGCAAGCCGCTTGTCTATGCGCTTCTGGTCGGCATCCTGCTCGGACTGCGCGTCTGGTGGCGGGTTCAGGAGCGCAACCGGCAGCTCGCCGGGGCCTACCTGCCCAAGCCGCTCGGGCGGATCATCCCGCTGATCTTCAAGAAGTAGCCTTCTCCAGGCGAATCAGGCGAAACCAGCCCGAGGCCAGCGCCGCATCGTTGGCCGTCACCCGGACGCCGCCGACCGCTTCCAGCACGTCAGAGGATTCAGCAGACGCTTCCAGCCGGCTTCGCCGCGCCGCAGAAACTTGTCGAAGATCAGCAACTGACCACCCGGCTTCAACACGCGCACCGCCTCGGCCAGACAAAGCGTCGGCGCTGGTACCACGGCGAGAATCAGATGCAGCACCGCCACATCAAAGCTGGCATCGCCAAACGGCAGGCGCTGCACGTCGCCGCGCAAGGGAATGAACTGCAGGTTGGCAGCGCGCGGGCGAGCGCGCAGCAGCATCGCGGCCGTCAAATCGAGTCCGACATACCGATGTTGATTTGGCAGATGTGGCAGATCAAGTCCGGTGCCCACCCCCAGCAGCAGCACATCGCGCGGAGGGAAGTGGCTCAGCGCGGAGAGGCTGCGCTTGCGCGCGCCGCGAGTGGCAGCGGTCAGGAATGCGTCATAGAACGGCGCGGCCAGCGTGTAGCTGTGCTTGAGGCTCAATGCAGCACGCGGGGCATGGACCCACCGGCGTGGCGAGTTGACAGCCGCTGGTGTACTCAAAACTCTGGCCGGGCGCCAGCAAGGGCTGGTGGCCGACCACACCAAGCCCGCGGACTTCCTGCACCTTACCCTCGGCGTCGGTGATGATCCAGTGCCGCGAAATCAGTTGCGCCGGGACGTTGCCGGTGTTGCTGATGGTCACCGTGTAGGCGAAGACGTGGCGATTGATCGCCGGATCGGACTGCTCCGTTATATAGTGGGTCGTCACGGCGACCGCGATCTCGTATTTCTTTGCCTCAGCCATGGGCTCGCATTCAACACCAATTGGCACTGCAGAGCAAGATACCGGGTGATCGAACCGGTTGGACGATCATTCTTGACCATTGCAGCCGATTCCGCGACACTTCAACTATGCGAGTCAATTAGCCGCCTTCAACTTTGCCCAAACGCGTTTCATGACCCCTCCCGAATCCCGTGCAGCACCGTCAGGCTTTTACGACAGGCTGCGCAACGCCGGCATCGAGCCCGACGACAGCGAAGAGCTGCGGCTGAACAAATCGCTGCTGATGCTGGCGACGGGTTTGATCAGCGTGACGATCATGATCTGGGTGACGATCTACTCGTTCCTCGGCCCGACGTTTTCGACCACCCTGCCCTTCGCCTTCCAGATCCTGCTGGCGGGCAACATGCTTTTCTATATCAAGTCGCGGAACTTCGATTTTTTCCGCATCAGCCAGCTGGGATTGTTTCTGTTCCTCCCCTTTGTCGGACATTGGGCCGGCGGTACCATCATTTCCACCAGCGGTGTGCTGCTTTGGGCGCTGCTCGCCCCCGTGGGTGCCCTCCTCTGCGTCGGCGTCAATCAATCAGTCGGCTGGTTCATCGCCTGGGTCACCCTGACGGCCGTGTCCGGCTTGGTCGATTTCTATCTTGCGGATTCGGTGATGTCGAAGGCGTCCAATGTACCGGTACGCACCACGATCACCTTTTTTACCCTGAATTTCATTTCGATATCGGCCATCATTTACGCGCTGCTGCGCATGTCGATCGCCGAAAAGCGCAAGGTTCAGCAGCGCCTCGAAGAAGCCCACCAGCAAGTGCAGATCGAGCAGGAGCGCTCCGAGAAGCTTCTGCTCAACATCCTTCCCGGCCCCGTTGCGCAGCGTCTGAAGAATTCGAACCAGACCATCGCCGATGGGTTTCCGGATGTGACCGTGATGTTCGCCGACATCGTCAACTTCACGCAGGTGGCGGCAGCGATGTCACCCTCGCAGGTGTTTGCCATGTTGAACCGGATCTTCTCGGCCTTCGACGAACTGGCCGAACACTACGGGCTGGAAAAGATCAAGACCATAGGCGATGCCTACATGGTCGCCGGAGGCTTGAACGAAGATGTCACGGACTATTCCGCTGCCATCGCCGACATGGCGGTGGCCATGCGCGATCTGCTGCGGCGCGACTTCGCGGTCAACGCCTCCGAACTTGAAGTTCGCATCGGCATCGGTACCGGACCGATCGTCGCCGGCGTGCTCGGCAAAAAGAAATTCATCTACGACCTCTGGGGCGATACCGTCAACATCGCCAGCCGCATTACCTCGGAAGGCGTGCCCGGCATGATCCAGTGCGACACCACCACCTATCACCGGCTGGCGACAAGCTTCGATTTCCACGAGCCGCAGACCATTTACCTCAAGGGCAAAGGCAACATGACGGTGTATCGTCTGGTCGGCCGCAAGGGCGACGCCGCCGGCGCAAGCTAGCTCGCTGCCGCGAGCCGAAAGCAAACCCGGCCGGCTCGATTCTCGATCAGTTCCAGGGAATATCCCGCCGCTTGCGCAAAGCGTGCCGCGTGGTACAGGCCGATTCCGTAGCCACTCTCCGAAGCCACCGGGCCGAGAAACAGGCCCGACGCAATGTCGCCGGCCATGGCAGAACCACTGTCGCAGACGATCAGCCCAAAGCCTGCATCTGCAGACGTCAGTTCCACCTGCATGCGCAAGCCTGGCTCCTGCAAGCGTTTCTCGGCAGCG
>JAPLRA010000224.1:4547-5366 GCA_026399445.1 Sulfuritalea sp. | reverse complement strand
AGACTGGACGAGGAAAGGCTGGCGGACATGAGCTCGACTTCTGACAAGGCTCCTGCGCAGCAGGGCAGTCGAGCAAAACACGCTCTGCGCGCTGCTGCTGCGGAACGCGCGCTGTACGTCGGGATGTATCTTCCCGAAGCGCGCAGCCCGGTTCCGGTCGGCCTGCTGACCCTGGTCCGCCGCGGCGTCACCGAATCCGGCGGCTTTGAGTACGGCCGGCTGTATCGGGCGCGGCAAGACGCGGCGGCACTGAACCCGGGCTTCATGCCCACTGCTGCCGCATCCTTCAGTTTTCCGCAGCGACGGCTGCGCGATGGGGGAGCGCTGAACCAGACGTTCAAGGATTGCCTGCCGGACGCCTGGGGCGAATTGGTGCTGCGCTACGAGAACGACTGGAAGCCCCTCGACGCCGACGAGATGTTGCTGAAGACGAATGACTACCGGGTAGGCGCTCTGGTCTTCGCTCCCACGCTGGACATGCCTCCGCCTCTTGCCGAGCTTGCGCCGGCAAGCCTCGATGATCTGGCCGAGGCGGCCCGTTGTCTCTCCTTCGAGATGGAAGTCCCCAAACGGCTGAAGCGGCTCCTGGTCAGGGGCGGCACCCTGGGTGGCGCGCGGCCCAAGGCATCGCTGGTGCACGATGCGGCTCTGTGGATCGCCAAGTTCCCGGCCAAAGACGACGAGGTGGATGTGCAACTGCTGGAAGCCTGCACGCTGAAGCTGGCCCGGCTGTGCGACATCCGCGTGCCGGATTTCGACCTGGCGCCCTTGCAGAAGATCAATGCCTTGTTGGTGCAGCGCTTCGATCGGCCGGGCCGC
>JAPLRA010000224.1:0-4538 GCA_026399445.1 Sulfuritalea sp. | reverse complement strand
TCTGCCGCCGCCTTTACCGACAGCCCCTACGATTCGAACCAGGGGAGTTACGTCGGCCTGGCGAATCAGTTGCGCTTGCATGGCTCCCGAGTGTCGCGCGATCTGCCGGAGTTGTTCCGCCGACTTGTGTTCAATGTGCTGGTCGACAATTCCGACGACCACGTCAAGAACCACGGCGTGCTGCACACCGGCGACAACCTCTACGAGCTGTCGCCCGCCTTCGACATGGTTCCGCAACTGACCAATCTCGGCTACATGGGCATGGCGATCGCTGAAGGGCGCGCGACGGCACATCTCGATGCGGTGCTCGATGTGGCCGGCCACTTTGGCTTGTCGAAGACCGCTGCCGCCGCGACGATCAGGCACATACGCCAGGTCGTGGCGGGATGGAAGGCGGTATTTGTCGCCGCAGGTGCGGACAAGCTTCTGCTGCGGCGGGTCGAGCGTTGCTTCCTGACGCAAGAGAAGATGGTGACGATGTAGCCCGCGATGCGATGTCGTCAGACGACCGAACTCGATGAGATGGGTCGCCGTGTCGCCAGCGCCGACTTTTCCGGCCTGGTAGATCGTTCCAGCAAAACGATTCCAATGAAACCGTTCGGCCTGAGCCTGTCGAAGGCCCGTCGTGACGAGGCAAATGCGGTTCGCCCATTCGACAAGCTCACGGCTCACCGCGAACGGTAACGAGTTTGCCGAAACGATCTTCTAGTTTTCCGTCCCGTGTGGCGAAGCCGTTTCCGCGAATTCCAGTGCCGCATCGAGCGCTTCAATGAATTCCTTGAGCTTGAGGGGCTTCGTGATATAGCGGAAAAATCCCGCTTCCATGCCTCTCGCAACATCGTGGGCAAGGGCATTGGCGCTGAGCGCGATGATCGGGATGTGCGCCGTTTCAGGATAACCTTGACGCAATCCGTCGGCAGATACGTCGTCCATCTTGACGACGAGGGCCTTGACCCCTGACACGTGTTGGGCCGCGCGTTCTGCGTCCCACTTCGCAGCGTAACTGGCGACGTGCCCGACCAGAGTCACAATCCCGTTCTTGACCTCGATGCCTATTTGGGTGGCGTTAACAGAGGGCTCCCAGTCAAGTTCTGCGAGAACGTCCTGCTTCAGCTGGGTATCGGTTGTCATGGTGAAGTGTCCGGCGCGTCGAGAGTGACCAGTTTGCTCAAACTGGCCACTTCGATCTGTGCGTTAGCACGCATTCAAGAGGCCCCTCGGCAAGGGTATTCAGTACGCGGATGCCATCAGACGTCACCGAGCTGCCATCAACGCATGGTGCTGGCGCGTGCGCTTCAGCCGGCACGGAATAATGTATTCCAAGACGTTTTACGATTTGGCGTGCGGTGGCTCCAAGGAGGCCAAGGCACAGGCCGTCGCGTGGCGTGACGAACAACTGACTGAGGTCAAGGCGCTCACCTTGTTGGAGTTCCACCAGCAGCGGCGATCAAACAATTTGAGCGGGGTGCCGGGCGTGCATTTTCACAAGACAGCCCGCCAGCCTCCGGGATTCCGGCAGGCAAAGATCTGGTTCCATAGCGGCAAGAGCTTGGCCAAGTCCTTTTCAGTGCTCAAGTTTGGGGACGAGGGGGCGTACCGCCTTGCGGTTGATGCCCGAACTGATCTGCTGGCACAGGTGGAGAATCAGCCGTTTCTGCATCATCCGATAGCGAAACAGCTTTCAGGGCGGACATGATTGGGCCAGTGGAGGCATGGATGACCACATTTCGGCAGCGAATTGTTTTGCCGCCGGTTGGCGCGTACAGGGTGGCACGTTCAAGGGCCCCACAGGCCGCTACGCAGCGTCAGCCGCCATTGGCGATGTCCATGGCATCAGATTGGAAGGACCGGTGCCGACCCGTATTGCTGCCGTTCGTCCTGAATATCCGGACGCAAAAGTGACCCTTATACTACGAAGGTGATACAGTTCGTCTCGGCTGCTGAACAGATTTGATCCGACCGATCAAAGCGAATCGGAAAGCATGAACAGTTTAACCACCCTTGCCGGACTGCTTCTCGCCATCCTCTTGACAGCGTGCGATCAACCGCCCGCAGAGAAGCCGTTGCAGTACAGCCGCGCCCCCGCGGGAGTTGTCACCCCGACCTATCGCTTGGCTATCCATCCTCTTCACAACCCGCAAAAACTCAGCGAGGCTTATCAGCCGCTTATCGATCATCTCAATCGCCAGTTGAATGGTGTGCAAATCGAGTTGGAAGCCTCGCGGGACTATCCGACGTACGAGAAAAAGTTCCGCGCCCGCGAACCTGCGTTCCTGCTGCCCAACCCTTGGCAGACGGCGCAGGCAATGAAGGTCGGCTACCACGTCATCGCGATGGCTGGCGACGCAGAGGACTTCAAAGGCATCTTCATCACCCGCAAGGACAGCGGGATTAAGCTGCCCGCCGACCTCAAGGGCAAGGTGGTGAGTTACCCGTCGCCCACAGCGTTGGCGGCCGCCATCATGCCGCAGTATTTCCTGCACGCGAAGGGCATCGACATCAACCGGGACGTCCAGAACGTCTATGTGGGATCTCAGGAATCGTCCATCATGAACGTCTATCTGGGCAAGTCCGCCGCAGGCGCCACCTGGCCACCACCTTGGCGCCTGTTCCAGAAAGACCACCCGGCAGAAGCCGCGCAACTCCAGCTGATATGGGAAACCCCACCGCTGATAAACAACTCGGTGATGGTGCGCGACGATGTGCCGGAGGTCGTCCGCACACAGGTGACCAAATTTCTTCTCGAACTGACGCAGACGCCGCAGGGCAAGACGATCCTCGCTAGCATGGAGACCAGCCGCTTTCACGGCGCCGATGATGCCAGTTATGGTGTCGTGACCAACTACATCCAGCGCTTTGAAAAAGAAGTGCGCCTGGTGGAGAGCAAGTGATGTTCGGCAGAATTAGCCGACTGCTGTTCGGCAACCTGCGCAAACAATTGACCGCGGGTATGGTGCTGGTTGTTACCACGATGATCTTCCTGTTCGTCTGGGACATGACCCGTCGCCAGCAAGCCGTGGAGATGGACCAGCATTCCGAACAGGTGACCGCTCTCGCCAACAGTACGGCAACCTCTTCCGCCGTATGGGTCATCTCACGTGATTTCAGCGGGTTGCAGGAAATTATCCAGGGCGTCGCGCGTTATCCCCATGTGCGCCACGCCATGGTGCTTGATCTTAAAGGCCAGGTGCTGGCTCACAATGACCCGACCAAAATCGGGCTGTATCTGACTGCCCTCCCGCAGAAACCCGGCGCACCGGTCTTGCAGCGGACCGCAAGTTCAATTGACGTCACCAGCCCTGTAATGCTTGCCGACAGACAGATTGGCTGGGTGCGGATTGGCTTGGACCGAGAGCATTTCAACGCGGACGTCGACAATCTTTGGCGAATCGGCATCTTGTACGTACTGATTGGGGCTGTGCTCAGTGCGCTTCTTGCCTCGCTGGCGAGTCGCTACCTGACGCGCCGGCTAGACGCAATCCAGCAAGTGGCAAATTCCGTGCAGACGGGGGAGTCCATAAAACGCGTCGTTCTGGAGGGTGACGACGAGGCAGCACAACTCGCCCGGCAGTTTAACGGAATGCTGGACAGTCTAGCGGGGCGAGAAGAATCTCTGCGGATTGCAGCTACCGCTTTTGATTCTCAGGAGGGAATTGTAGTCACAGACAGTAATAGCGTGATCTTGCGGGTCAATCGGGCGTTCTCCAAAATCACCGGGTACACAGATGACGAAGCTGTTGGCCGGAAAATGAATTTCCTCAAGTCAAATCGTCATGGCGATGATTTTTATGCTGCCCTATGGAAATCAATTCTGAGCGACGGAGCGTGGCAAGGCGAGATATGGAACCGGATCAAGAACGACGAAGTGCATCCGCACTGGCTGACAATCGCTGCGGTGAAGAATCGCAGAGATGTAGTCATCAATTATGTTGGCACCTATACCGACATCACCGAGCGCAAGCAGATTGAGGCAGTTGATGGCTTTCTGTCCCAAGCCAGCGGCAGAATCACAGACACACCTTTCTTTGATGCTATGGCCCGATTCCTGGCCCAGACCCTGCAGATGGATTACGTATGCATCGACCGACTCGAAGGCGACCACTTGAGCGCCACGACCCTAGCCGTGTGGCACGACGGACATTTCGAGGACAACGTGACCTACGCCCTCAAGGATACTCCCTGTGGCGACGTGGTCGGCCAGCAGGTCTGCTGCTTTCCCGCCAGCGTGTCGCAGTTCTTCCCGCGTGATCAGGCGCTTCAGGATCTGCGTGCGGAAAGCTATATTGGCGTCACCCTATGGAGCTCAACCGGTCAGCCCATCGGCCTGATCGCGGTGATCGGACGACGCCCGATGACGAACCGTGCGCAGGCCGAAGTGACTATGGGACGGATTGCCGGGCGCGCTGCCGGCGAACTGGAACGACTGAATAGCGAGGCGTCCCTTCGGGAGAGCGAATCTCGTCTGCGAGCAATTGTCGAGAATGAGCCGGAATGCATCAAGATAGTCGATGCACAAGGGCGCTTGACCCAGATGAATC
>JAPLRA010000225.1:1040-6048 GCA_026399445.1 Sulfuritalea sp. | reverse complement strand
CCGGTGATCAAGCATCTCGACGGCAACTGCCACGTCTATGTCGATGACGCCGCCGATCCCGAAAAGGCATTGCGCATACTCGAGAACAGCAAGACGCAGCGGCTGGGCACCTGCAACACCGCCGAATCGCTGCTGATTGCGCGTAGCGTCGCCGTGTCGCTGGCGCCGACTTTATGCGCCATGCTCGCCGCCAACGGGGTCGCCATTCGCGGCTGCGCCGACACCTTGAAACTGGTGCCGCACGCCATCGCCGCGACGGAAGAGGACTGGTACGCCGAATACCTCGCCGCGATCATCTCGGTCAGGATCGTCGCCGACGTCGGCGAAGCCATCGAGCACATCAACAAGTACTCGTCCGCCCACACCGACGCCATCGTCACCGAGAACTACACGAATGCGATGCGCTTCCTGCGCGAGGTGGATTCGGCGTCGGTGATGGTCAACGCCTCGACCCGCTTCGCCGACGGCTTCGAATACGGTCTCGGCGCCGAGATCGGCATTTCCACCGACAAGTTCCACGCCCGCGGCCCGGTCGGACTGGAAGGCCTCACCTCGCAGAAGTGGATTGTGCTGGGTGATGGGGAAGTGCGCAGTTAGCGCCAAGAGTCGTACAAGGCAGGCAGGGGCATATCTTGTCCGTTTCGGCCCGTTGCGGTCGTAGCGGAGGTCCTGATTGCTGCACGCAATGACCATGGAAATAACGAGGTTGATGCGGACACTTCACTGACATATCCTGAACTATCGGGACACACCCGCGGACCGATCAAACGAGGAGAAATGCATGACATTCAGGAGACAAGTTGTTGCCGCTGCCGTGCTTGCTGTCGCATCAATCACATTGGCTAACGCACAGGCCCCACTCACCGAGAAGAACGTTTCGATGAAAATGGCTCAGGCGATTATTGACGGCACGATTGAGCAATGTACCAAGGACGGCTACAAGGTTTCAGTGGTCGTCGTTGATTATGCCGGCTTGGTGCATGCGTCGCTTCGCGGTGACGGCACCAATCCGCACACCATGGAATTCGCTCGCAAGAAGGCTTACACAGCCCGTACACGCGGACAAACGTCGCTCGAATTCATGAAGCTGACCGACAATCCAGCCAGCGCATACTTGCGTCAGATCCCCGATACCGTTGCAGTTGGCGGCGGAGTCCCCATCAAGATCGGCAACGTTACGATCGGTGCGGTCGGCGTCTCCGGTGCCCCCGGCGGCGAGAAGGACGAAGTCTGTGCCAACGCGGGCATCGCGAGGGTGGCAGACCAACTGAAGTAATCAAGGCAAACAACGCCGCCATTGAGCTGATGGCGGTGGTTTTGCGCCGATTCAGCTTTGTCTGGCATCACGACGAAGCTGACGTCCAGACGAAAGCATCTACTAGGCATAACGAACGACCGCTTCCGATTTCCTTGGGCTGCTGGCGAATGCCGGCTCCCAATTTTCATCACTGACCGGAATGGGCACAAAAGGGACCGTCGGCGTATTGAAAAAGCACAAGCAGGACCAGACATAGGCACATGAACTCCCCCATCCTCTAACTTTCTAAAATTCACCATGCCCAATCTATTTTCCGAACTGCGCGTAGGCGCCATTACCGCCCCTAACCGCATCTTCATGGCGCCACTGACACGTTGCCGCGCCGGCGATACCCATATCGCCAATGACTTGATGGCGGAACATTACGCGCAACGAGCCAGCGCGGGCCTGATCATTGCCGAGGCAACCATGGCCATGGAGGGAAACTCGGCATTCTGGATGGAGCCGGGAATCTATTCGGGGGCACATGTTGCTGGATGGAAAAAAGTCACAGACGCGGTTCATGCTGCGGGCGGGCGGATCTTTCTGCAGGTTTGGCATGGCGGGAGAGCCTGTCACCCACTGCTTAACGGTGGCAAGCAACCGGTTGGAGCAAGCGCGATGGCCATCGCCGGCGATGAAGTACACACTCCCGAAGGTAAAAAGCCCTACGTCGTCCCGCACGTACTTACTGACGAGGAAATTCCCGCAATCGTCGCAGGCTTTCAGACGGCGGCCGAGAATGCCAAAGCCGCTGGGTTCGACGGCATCGAAGTTCATGGTGCCAATGGCTATCTGCTTGACCAGTTCCTGCGTGACGGCACCAACAATCGTGTAGGTGCCTACGGCGGCAGTCTGGAAAATCGGGCCAGGCTAATGTTTGAGGTCATTACGGCGGTCAATAAGGTTTGGGGCAGTGACCGTGTGGGATTACGCATCTCGCCGCTCAATAGCTACAACGACATGATCGATAGCGATCCTGTCGGGTTGGCAACATGGCTTGCCACCCGGCTGAACGATTTCAACCTTGCCTATCTACACTTGATGCGTGGGGACTTCTTTGGTAAGCAAAAGGGAGATGTGCTGACTCCGATACGAGCCAACTACAAGGGAGTTCTAATCGGGAACATGGGCTACACGGTCAAAGAGGCTGGGGCAGCGATTACTGAAGGGAAACTGGATGCGGTAGCCTTTGGCACTGCATTCCTGGCAAACCCCGATCTTCCGGCACGATTCAAGGCAAAAGCGCCATTGAACTCCCCGAATCCAGAAACCTTCTACTCCCCGGGACCTGCAGGTTATACCGACTACCCGGTTTGGCAGGGATAGGCCGGCGGCGGCATTCAGGCTCGCGTGATTGCCTCGTGCCGGCTGACGCGCGGAAAACACCAACGAAAATTTGCAGCTAGCTAGTGACAGTTTGGAACGTTATTGGGTGACCGAACTACATCAGATAGCGGCCACAGAACATCTATGGGCGCGACCGGCGGCAATGGGCACGAACCTGTCGTCTGAAACCAACAAATACTCCGTCTCACCAAACCCGCAGGCCACTTACCACTTCACGCGAACCGCATACTCGAGCACCGTCGCGCCGCCCGCCGGAATCGCCACGTTCCACGATGCCACCCGCGCCGATTCCTTGGTGTGCTTCTGCGATTCCTGCACCATCTCCCAATCGCCGGGCATGGGTTCCTGCACTTTGACCACCACCGCTTCGTCCTTGGCGTTGCGCAACTCGATGCGCCATGAGGACTCGCTGACGTTGTCGGCGATCTTCCGGTAGTTGGTCTGCTTGCGCTCGGCAGTGATGTCGAAGGCTTCACCCAGCCTGAGTTGCAGCTTCTCGGAACTCGAGGAATACCGCCGGCTTGAGCTTCTGCCCGATCTGCCCCAATTGCGGCTGGCGCTCGCGGTAGTACCAGTCGTTGCCTGCCAGCAGGTATTCACGGCGCACCGGCACGGCGCTGGCCGAGAGCAGGGCGAGCTGCTTGGTCTGGTTGTCGGCGATGCTGGTGGGCCGCTCGAAGCTGTAGAGGTGGTAATCCATCAGCGCTTCCTGTGTCGCCTCCATGCCCTTGGCGCGCGGTGCCGGGGCCGCCATCGCATAGGCGCGTTGCGGCTCGGGCTGGCGCACGCGATTGACCGTGCCAGCGACCAGTTGCAGGGTCGCATTGTCGAAACCGGCGCCGCTGCGGTTGGTTAGCGTCACCCAGCCATTGAGGTCGAGGCTCTTGCCGTCGGTGGAAAGGTTGGCGACGTAGTCCGCCTTCCACGACAAGCCGCCGGTGAGGTAGGACAGCTCGACGGCCTGCTTGCCGCCGGCCGCCTCGAGCAGGATCGAGAGCGTCGGCCGATCGCGCAGGTTGGATGGCACGCTGTCGAAAGCGAGACGCCCCGGTACGCCGGTCTCGATGCGGTCGGCAAACCTGAGCACCGTGCCTTGTCCCGCCGCCAGCACCGTTGCCCGTTCGCGCCGCTCGCTGTCGTTGGTCGGATGCGGGCGGATCACCGTCACCTCGCGACCGACATATTTTTCCAGAAGCTTTTGCGGCGTCAGCAAGTCGAAATCGAAGTTCTGCTCGACCAAGCTCAGCGGCGCCCCGCTCACTGCACGCAGCAGTGCGGTTTCGGGCCGCATCTGGGCCGCCACTTCGCGCAGGGAAAGGCGCGTCAGGCCGGCCGCGAGATCGACCCGGCGGCGTTCCTTGACCAGCGCCAGATCGTCGTTGTACACGGTCACCGCCACGGCTTCGCGCTCGGCCGCGGTGGACGTGACATCGCGCGCCGGCTCGGCGGCCTGGACCATGCCCGCGACAAGAAATACCCCAACACCCAAGACGCTTCTTTGCATGACATGCTCCCTGCCGATCGATGGCGCAACGATAGCATGCCCGCCACGGCGGTATGATTGAGGGCTACCCCCTGAAGGAGACATACTCATGAACAAACTGCTTGCCATACTTCTGCTGGCCCTTTCCCTGCCCGCGTTTGCTGCGCTCGACGTAGGCGACGTCAAATTCGACGACAAGGCAAAAGTCGGCGCTGGTGACACGGTGATCAACGGCGCCGGGATGCGCAAGGTGCTGTTCATCAAGGGCTATGCGATGGCCTTGTATCTGCCGCAAAAGGCTGCGACGACGGCTGATGTGCTGGCGGCAAAGGGCGCCAGACGCATCCGCCTGGTCCTCTTGCGCGACGCGTCAGGAGAAACTTTCGCCGACTCGCTGGCGAGCGGGATACACAAGAACCACAGCGAAGCGGAAATCGTTCCGATGAACGCCCGCATCGAGACGTTCAAAGCCATGATGCTCGGCATCGGCAATGTCGCCAAGGGCGCCACGGTTCATCTCGACTGGCTGCCCGAGATTGGCGGCGGGGTAACCCGCTTGACGGTCAATGGTGAAAAGAAAGGCGAGGACCTCGCGGGCGAAGACTTCTACCGCGCCCTGCTGAAGATCTGGCTCGGCGACAAGCCGGTGCAGGAAGATCTCAAGGAGCACCTGCTGGGCAAGCCGTTCTCCTGATGGGAGCACCAACCGGGCCACTGAGCGGCCTCAGGGTTCTCGACCTCTCGCGCGTGCTGGCGGGACCCTGGGCTTCGCAACTGCTGGGCGATCTCGGCGCCGAGGTGATCAAGATCGAGCGTCCCGACGCCGGCGACGACACGCGCGGCTGGGGGCCACCGTGGCTAGCCGATGGCGAGGGCCG
>JAPLRA010000225.1:0-1015 GCA_026399445.1 Sulfuritalea sp. | reverse complement strand
TTTCTGTGCACCAATCGCAACAAGCGCTCACTGACTGTCGACATCACGAAGCCGGCCGGGCAGGCCATCGTGCGCGAGCTCGCCGCGCAATCCGACGTGGTGCTGGAGAACTTCAAGGTCGGCGGGCTCAAACCCTACGGTCTCGACTACGCGAGCCTGTCCGCGATCAACCCGAAGCTCGTGTATTGCTCTATCACCGGCTTCGGCCAGGACGGCCCCTACGCCGCACGTGCCGGCTACGATTTCCTGATCCAGGGCATGGGCGGCCTGATGAGCGTCACCGGCCGCGCCGACGACGAGGAAGGCGCGGGGCCGCAGAAAGTCGGCGTGGCGCTGACCGACATCCGCACCGGCCTCTACGCCACGGTCGCCATACAGGGCGCACTGGCGCATCGCGAAAAGACGGGGCAGGGGCAACATATCGACCTCGCACTGCTCGACGTGCAGGTGGCCTGCCTCGCCAGTCAGGCGATGAACTATCTGGTCTCGGGCAAGGCGCCGCGACGCATGGGCAACGGCCATCCCAACATCGTGCCCTACCAGGACTTTCCCACGGCGGACGGCGACATGATCCTGGCCATCGGCAACGACGCCCAGTTCGCGCGTTTCTGCGAGATCGCCGGCCATGGCGAATGGGCTGCCGACGAACGCTTCGCCACCAATTCGGCACGGGTCAAACACCGTAGCGAACTGCTGCCGCTACTGCGCCAGGCCACGGTGATGAAGACCACCGCCGCATGGATCGCCCTGCTGGAAAATGCAGCCGTGCCCTGCGGCCCGATCAACGATCTGGCCGGCGTGTTCGCCGATCCGCAGGTGCTGCATCGCGGTCTGAAGGTCGAGATGCCTCACGCCGCGGGCGGCAGCGCGCCGCAAGTAGCCAACCCGATCCGCTTCTCCGCCACGCCGATCGATTATCGGCGCGCACCACCGCCGCTGGGACACGACACCGAAGCCGTGCTGCGGGAACTCGGACGCAGCGACGAAACCATTGCGGCACTGCGAGCGGCGGACG
>JAPLRA010000331.1 GCA_026399445.1 Sulfuritalea sp. | reverse complement strand
TGCGGGCAAGGTCACACTGTGCGGCGAGGAAAGCTTCGGCACCGGCTCCAGCCATGTACGCGAGAAGGACGGCCTGTGGGCGGTGCTGTTCTGGCTCAACATCCTCGCCGTGCGCCATCTTTTGGTGGAGGAGATCGTGCACCGCCACTGGGCGGAATTCGGCCGCAACATCTATTCGCGCCACGACTATGAGGCGTTGCCTGCCGATGCAGCCGCCGGCGTCATGGCGCAGGTGCAGAAGCAGTTTTCCGGACTGCCCGGCAAGCGCTTCGGCGACTACCGGGTGAAGTTCTGCGACGACTTCAGCTACACCGATGCGATCGACGGCAGCCTGAGCAAGGGGCAGGGTTTGCGCATCGTGATGGACGACGGCTCGCGCATCGTCTTCCGCCTCTCCGGTACGGGCACCGAGGGCGCCACGCTGCGGATTTATCTCGAAGCCTTCGAAGCCGATCTGCTGCGGCAGAAGGTCGATGCGCAACAGGCGCTGGGTGGTCTGATCCACATCGCCGACGAACTGTCGCAACTGAAGCAGCGCACCGGGCGCGAGCTGCCGACGGTGATAACCTGACGCGTTGTGGTGAAATTTATGGAGTTCATATGCGTACCAAATTAGTCGCCGGCAACTGGAAAATGAATGGTCGGCTGCATGACAATGCGGCGCTGCTGACCAGCCTGCAACTGACGGCGACGAAATTGAAGTGGGGCTGTCAGGTGACGGTTTGCGTACCTTGTCCCTACCTGACCCAGGCGCGCGCCATCCTCAGCGGCTCGCCCGTGATGTGGGGCGGGCAGGATGTATCCGAACATGGCGACGGCGCGTACACGGGTGAAGTTTCGGCCGGGATGCTGACCGATCTGCACTGCACGCATGTGCTGGTCGGGCATTCCGAGCGCCGTGCACTTTTCGGCGAATCGGATCAGGGGGTGGCCGCCAAGTTCGCGGCGGCGCTGGGGGCCGGGCTGGTGCCCATTCTTTGCGTCGGGGAAACGCTGGCGGAGCGCGAGGCGGGCATTACCGGCGAGGTGGTGACGCGGCAACTGGATGCCGTGCTTGCCCGCTCGGGCGTTGCGGCGCTGGCGAAAGCGGTGGTGGCGTATGAGCCGGTGTGGGCCATCGGCACGGGAAAAACCGCCAGCCCGCAGCAGGCGCAGGAGGTGCATGCCCTGATCCGCGCGCGCGTCGCGCGCGACGACGCGGCGGTGGCCGGCGGGCTGCGAATTCTCTACGGCGGTAGCGTCAAGGCGGCGAACGCCGCCGAGCTGTTTGCGATGCCGGACATCGATGGTGGCCTGATCGGCGGCGCCTCGTTGGTGGCGGCTGAATTCATCGCCATCTGCGCTGCGGCGGCGTAGAAAAACACAGTCCCCGACCGCCATCGGCGACCGGGGACTGTTCATCGCTGCGGCAAGGCGGGCTTATACCGCGGCCAATGCCTGCTCCAGATCGGCCTTGATGTCGTCGACGTGTTCGATGCCGATCGACAGGCGCACCATGTCTTCCGAAACGCCGGCTTTCTTCATTTCCTCCGCCGACAACTGGCGGTGCGTGGTGCTGGCCGGATGGCAGGCGAGGCTCTTGGCGTCGCCGATATTCACCAGCCGCGTCACCAGTTTCAGCGCATCCTGGAAGCGTGCGCCGCCGGCCATGCCGCCATCGACGCCGAAGGTCAGGATGCCCGACGCGCGGCCGCCCATGTACTTCTGTACCAGGGCATGGTCGGCATGATCGGGCAGGCCGGCGTAATTGACCCACTTCACCTTGGCATGACCCTTGAGGTAGTTGGCCACGGCCAGCGTGTTCTTGCAGATACGGTCCATGCGCAGCGCAAGCGTCTCGATGCCCTGCAGGATGAGGAAGGAATTGAAGGGCGAAATTGCCGCGCCCATGTTGCGCAGCGGCACCACGCGGGCGCGGCCGATGTAGGCGGCGGGGCCGAGGGCCTCGGTATAGACCACGCCGTGATAGGACACGTCCGGCGTGTTGAGGCGCTTGAAGCGCTCCTTGTGGGAAGCCCAGGGGAACTTGCCGGAATCGACGATGACGCCGCCGATACTGTTGCCGTGGCCGCCGAGGTATTTGGTCAGCGCATGCACCACGATGTCGGCGCCGTGCTCGAAGGGGCGGCACAGGTAGGGCGTCGGCACCGTGTTGTCTACGATCAGCGGCACGCCGGCGTCATGGGCGATCTTCGCCAGCGCGGCGAGGTCGACCAGGTTGCCCAGCGGGTTCGTGGTGATGCCGAACTGCGGCAGCGTGTGCGCGAACAAGTTGTAGGTGCCGCCATAGAGCGCGGTGCTGCTGACGATGTTGTCGCCGGCCTCGGCGATGGTCTGGATCGCGTAAGTGATGGCCGCCATGCCGGACGCCACGCCCAATGCGCCGATGCCGCCTTCGAGTTCCGCCATGCGCTTTTCCAGCACGTCGGTGGTCGGGTTCATGATGCGCGTGTAGATGTTGCCGGCGACCTTGAGGTCGAACAGGTCGGCGCCGTGCTGGGTGTCGTCGAAGGCGTAGGATGTGGTCTGGTAGATCGGCACTGCGACGGCCTTGGTGGTGGGATCGGGACTGTAGCCGCCATGCACGGCGATGGTTTCGATTTTCATTGTCTGGTTTCCTCGGGACGGGTGAAGGCGGCAGTATAGGGTCAGAGGGCGAGCGGATGAAACGACTTCTTTTTGCTTTGCTTATGTGCAGTTCGCTGGCCTGGGGCCAGACGCTGGAGATCATCAGCCTGCGCCATCGCAGCGCCGAATCCATGCTGCCGCAACTGGCGCCTTTCGTCGAGCCGGGAGGGGCGATTACCGGCGTCGGCGACAAGCTGTTTCTGCGCGCCTCCGCTCGCAACCAGGCCGACATCCGGGCGCTGGTCGCCTTGCTCGACACCCCCTTGCGCCGGTTGATGATCAGCGTTCGGCAGGATGGCGCAAACACCGACGAGGATCGCGGCGCGGGCGTGTCCGGCCGTGTCGTGGTCGGTGGCGGGGTGCCGGTGGTGAGCGGGCGCGGCCACCTCTACCAGTCCGACAGCCGCAGCCGGCGCGACACCCTGCAGCAGGTGCAGACCATCGATGGCGGGCGCGCGGCGATCATGGTCGGCGAATCCTTGATGCTGCCGCTGCGGCAGGTGGTGATGACGCCGGCGGGCGTGGTGGTTTCCGAGAGCTTCGTGCAGCGCGATCTTGGCACCGGCTTCGTCGCCGTGCCGCGCCTCAATGGTGAGCGCGTGACGCTGGAAATCAGCCCGCGCGACGACACCCCCGGCCCCGTTCCGGGATCGGTGAACGTGCAGCGCCTGGTCACCACGGTCAGCGGCCGCCTCGGCGAATGGCTGGAACTGGGCGGTTCGACAGGCGAGCAGAGCGGCAGCTCGGGCGCCATCGCCGGTTATGGCACGCGATCGGCGTCCCGCCGGAGCCGACTTTTGCTGAAGGTCGAAGAACTGCCTTAGCAGGAGTGCGCGGCGGGCTTCGGCTCAGGTAGACTGATCGTCAAATGACAATACAGAGCGGAGGAGCGGGTCGTGACTGATCGTACGGTTTGTGTTTCAACCCTGAGTCTGAAACCCGGTGCGCGGCTGGCGCAGGCAGTGCGCCGCAACGACGGCGGCTTGTTGCTGGCCGCCGGTACCGAGATTGACGTCGATCATGTGCAGCAGCTGATTCAGCGCGGGATCGAAGTCGTCCATGTGCTGCAGGAAGAAACGCGCGACGCGGCACAGATCGAGCGGGATGTGGCGGCGGCGGTGGAACGCGTTACGCGTTTGTTCCGCGGCGCGAGCAGCGATGCGCGCAATGAGCTGGCCGCGACGGTCACCGACTACCGGCGGCGGGCCGCATCATGACCCCGCCCTATACGCTTGAACAAGTTCTGGCGCGGGCTACCGCGCTGCCGGCCTTGCCGCAGATCGTCGCGCGGATTCTCGACATGCTGGGTGACGATGAAGTCAATGCGGAGACGCTGAGCAAGCACATCATCAGCGACCCGGCGGTGGTGGTGCGTCTGCTCGCGGCCGCCAATGCCGGTGCGATCGGCGCCAGCGGCCACGTTGACTCGGTGCGGCAGGCCATCCTGCTGCTGGGCGTCAGCCGCGTGCGCGACATCACGCTGGCCACAGCTATCATCGACCGCTTCAATGCCAAGCCGCCCTTCGACGCCCGCCGGCTCTGGCTGCACAGCGTGGGCGTGGCCATTTGCGCGCAGGAAGTGGCGCGCATTGGCGGGCTCGATGTCGATGTCGCCTATACCGCGGGGCTGCTGCACGACGTGGGCCAATTGCTGCTGAATGCGGTCGACCAAGAGGCTTATTCACGTGTGCTGACACTGAGAACCGAAAGCGATATCGATATTGTCGACGCCGAGCGCCAGGTACTGGGAATCGATCATGCGCAAGTCGGCGGCGGCCTCGCCCGGCTCTGGAAGTTGCCCGAAGAAGTGGCGGACGCCATTGGCGCGCACCACGTTACCAACGATAGCGAGCCGGAAAGCGAAATGGCCGACGCCGTCCATGTCGCCGAAGTGCTCAGTCATGCGCTGAATCTGGGCGGCGGCGAGGGTGCGCGGGTGCCCCGGCTGTCGGATTTGTCCTGCGCCCGCATGGGTATCGACTGGCGCGAGCTTGCCGCGCATTTCCCGCTGATCGAGGCGCGCTTCATAGGCACCCGCATTACGCTTGGACTTTAGCGTTCTTTCCTGACCAGCTGCTTCATGAAAGCCGCCTCGCTCTTGGTGATGCGGACTTCTTTCTTCGGCCCCATCGCATCGACGAGCTGCACGAACTCATCGAGGGAAATTGCTCCCGAAAGCGCGCGGTCGTCGCTGCCAAGCCGCTCGCGCAGGATGAACAGGCCGTTGCCGGTCACCGCCATCGTGTAGTGATGGCCTGCGCTGCGCGCATTCAGCCGGGCGAGGGCCGCGGTGGCACGGGTCGAGCGCATGCGACGGAAACCGCTAGGGCGTGCCGATGTAGTCGCGCTTGCCGATTTCCACGCCGTTGTGGCGCAGGATGTTGTACGCCGTCACCAGATGGAAATAGAAATTCGGCATCGCATAGCCCAACAGGTAGGTCAGACCCTTGAAGCTCATGTCCTGTCCGCCTGCCTTGAGCGTGATATCCCGTTCCTCGGAGCCATCGATCTGCGCCGCGGAAACCGCGCGACGCAGCCCTTGGCATGGTCGGTGGCGATCTGCACCTGCTTCACGAAGGGCAGCATGTCGGGGAACAGCCGGGCCCCGAGCAGAACCGCCGGATCGATCTTCTTCTCCGTCGCATGGGCCTGCGCCTTGGCGAGGATGGCATCGAGGTTGCGCAGCATGTTGGCCAGGCGCGGTGCGCTGGCTTGGTACATCGAGATGGTCATGATCGAGCCCTCCGTGAATCGTGCATTCTGCCATTGATGTAGTCAGCGCCCATCCTGGCCGCGTGGCGGGGCAGCTTTCGATCTTTCCCGCAAGCTGGTTTGATGATATGCTGTCTAAACGTCATAACGTTTTGGAGATGACCATGACCACGCAAGCCATCCGTTCCACGCTGTACCTCGAACCCGGGCTGCACCAGGCGCTGCGCCTCAAGGCGGCGACCGCACACCGCTCGATGTCCGAGATCGTCAATGACGCCGTCCGCGCATCGTTGCAGGAAGACGAGGAAGACCTGGCCGCGTTTTCCGGCCGATCAAAAGAAAAGACCATGAGTTACGAACAGCTCCTCGCCAAGCTGAAAGCCGATGGCTCGATATGAACTGAGGTTCAAGACCTCGGTCGCAAAGGATCTGCGGGACATTCCGAAGGCAGACTTGCGCCGCATCCTGGAGCGGATCGAGTCGCTGCGCGACGATCCCCGTCCCTTCGGCTGCGAAAAACTTTCCGCCCAGGAGCGCTATCGGATCCGGCAAGGGAATTACCGGATTCTT
>JAPLRA010000023.1 GCA_026399445.1 Sulfuritalea sp. | reverse complement strand
TCGCAGATGAATGCCTGTTCCATCATGCAGATTCACTCTCGTCAAAAAAGTGGCCCTTGATGCGGGTTGAGCGGCCACGAAACAGGGCGATGGTCTTGCCGTTCTGGTTGGTGACCTCGATATCGTAGATGCCGCTGCGGCCGCCCTGATGCCTGGCGCCGCCAGTTGCCGTCAGTGTATCGCCAAGATGGGCCGGCGCAATGAAATTGATGTCGACGCCGGCTGCCACAGCACGGTGGTTGAAGCTGTTGCAGGCATAGGCGAAGTTGGTGTCGGCCAGCGCAAATATAAAACCGCCGTGGCAGATGCCGTGGCCGTTCACCATATCCTGGCGCACCAGCATGGTCACGGTGGCGGCGCCGGGTGTCGTGCTGGTGATGGTTATGCCGAGACCGCGCGCGGCGTGGTCGTCGGGCCACATCACTTCGGTGCAGCGGTCTGCGACTTGCTGGGGTGTCAGGCTCATCATTCGCCCTTGAACGTGGGGATGCGCTTTTCCATGAAGGCGGCGACGCCCTCGCGGTAATCGTGAGCGAAGCCAAGTTCCTGCTGGCTGGCACGCTCCAGTTCGAGTTGCTGTTCCAGGTTGTTGCCGCTGCTGGCGTAAATCGCCTGCTTGGTGCGGGCCAGTCCCCTGGTCGGCGCAGTGCTGAAGTGGGTGGCGAGTTTCTCGGCTTCAGCCATCAGCTTGTCGTCATCGATGCATTTCCAGATCAGCCCCCACGACTCGGCCTGCTCGGCCGAAAGCTTGTCGCCAAGCATTGCCAGCCCCATGGCGCGCGCGGTGCCCACCAGGCGCGGTAGCACCCAGGTGCCGCCTGCATCGGGCACCAGCCCGAGCTTGCAGAAGGCCTGGATGAAAGAGGCTGACCGCGCTGCCAGCACGATGTCGCAGGCCAGCGCGATGCTGGCGCCAGCTCCGGCGGCGACGCCATTCACGGCGCAGATCACCGGCAGTTCTAGTGCGCGCAGGCTCAGTATCAGCGGCTTGTAAAAGGTCTCGATGGTGTAGCCCAGATCGACCGGGTCGCTGCCGACCGACACGTTGCGATCGGACAGATCCTGTCCGGCGCAGAAGCCGCGACCGGCCCCCGTCAGCAGCAACACGCGGGCGCCGCCGTCGCGTGTTTTGGCCAGGGCATCGCGCAGTTCGAGATGCATCTCGCCGTTGAAGCTGTTGAGACGGTCGGGACGATTCAGGGTGATGCGGGCGATGCCGTCTTCGAGCGAAAAGATAATGTTCTGGTAGGTCATGGCCGGATTCCGGAAGTGGATCAGTCGGGGATGGACAGCCCGAGGCGCTTGAGCGCCGCAGTCGACTGCGCCCTCCAGTCGCCCAGCATTTCCGCGCTGCTGCGGCGGCGCAGGCCGTACTGGATGTAGATGGAGGCGTGATCGGAATCGACGCGGCCGAATGTCGCGGCGACCCGGGGATGCCAGTAGTTGACCGCCGCTTGCACCGCTGTCTTGCTTTTGCTTTGCTCAATGGACTGCTTGACGCCGCTCTCGCCCAATTGCGCATGTTCCCTTTCGCGCGGCAGGATCTGCGCGATTGCCTCGGCGAGGGGAATGTAGGAGCTTTGCGCCATTTCCGCCAGTTGGATCGAGGTGGCGGCGCCCATCAGCATGTTGAAGACAACGGCATCCTCCCAGCCCTCCAGGGGATAGTGAAAAACGTTCAGCCGCTTGTCGCCGCCGATGCGCCGGGTGCCGAGGTCGAGATGCCGGTCGAGGCGCGAATCCCAGGCGTGGGATCGCACATAGAGCATCGGATTGACGCCGAAGGGCTTGAGCAGATTGAGTGCCATCTCCGCATGCACATATTTCTCGGTAACGATCTTTGCCGCGACGATGCGTTCGCGCAGGCCCGGCCCCCGATTGACGAAGGGGCAGAAGCCGGCTGCGCCCGCCAGTTCGGAATCGGCGAAGACCACCACCAGGCGCATCAATGTTGGCACCGGTTCGCCGGCGCAGCGCAGGGAATCCCCCTGCGGAGCTTCGATCCTGCTGCCGGCAGCGATGCGCTCGAGAAAACTCGTGTCCTGTTTCTGCATGTCTCGCTCCACAATGTATGCCTGAACGTTGCGCCCGGACTATAGAAGCATTTCCCGGTGCGCGGCAAAGGGATACAATATTAATAACCTCAAATGTTGAAATGGTATCAAATTAATTATGACACAGAACATGGCCGCGAGGTACAATAAAAATGTATCACGTTACCGTTTCCGGGTAAGCGGGAAGCATGAGGAAAAGGCATCATGGCCAACATACTGATTATCGTCGGCACCGAGTCGGGCAATGCCCAGATGTGCGCCGATCATCTGTCAGACAATCTGCCTGGTCTCGGCCATGAGGTCGAAGTGGCCGGCGACGCCGACGCCGGCAGTGTAGATCTCGAAGGCCGCGACGCGGTGCTGGTGTGCACCTCGACGCATGGCGACGGCGAACTGCCCGACAACATCATTCCGCTGGCCGAACGCCTGCGTGAGCAGAAGCCGGATCTCTCCCACGTGCGCTATGGCGTGATCGCCCTCGGCGACCAGACCTACCAGGCAACCTTCTGCAAGGCGGGCAAGGAGATGGATGCCTTATTTACCTGTTGCGGGGCGCGCAAGGTGGGCGAGCGACTCGAGATCGATGCCTGCACCCAGCCGCTGCCCGACGAGGAAGCGTTGAACTGGGCTCAGGAATGGGTGACGATGCTGTAGTGCCTGATTGCCTTGGACGGAACGGAGAGGAATTGAATGAAGGTTTATGAGATTGACGGTATCGTGCCCGTGGTCGACCCGACGGCCTATGTGCATCCATCGGCGGTCCTGATCGGCGACGTCGTCGTCGGACCCGGCGCCTACATCGGTCCCAGCGCCAGCCTGCGCGGCGACTTCGGCCGTCTGTTCATCGGCGCTGGCGCCAACGTGCAGGACTGCTGCGTGATGCACGGTTTCCCCGGCAGCGACACCATCGTCGAGGATCTCGGTCACATCGGTCACGGCGCGATCCTGCATGGCTGCATCGTGCGCAGGAACGGCATGGTCGGCATGAACGCAGTGGTCATGGATAACGCCGTGGTCGGCGAATCGGCGATCGTTGCGGCACAGAGCTTCGTCAAGGCCGGCATGGAAATCCCGCCGCGCATGCTGGCCGGCGGCGTGCCGGCCAAGATCATGCGCGAACTCACCGAACTGGAAATGGCCTGGAAGGTGGAGGGTACCGGCGTTTATCTGGATCTGGTGAAGCGCTGCCATGGCACGATGCGCGAGGTCGAGGCCCTGACGGCGGTCGAGCCGGACCGCAAGCGGCTCAAGCTGCCTGAACTGAAGACCTTGAAGGAAACCCGTCGCGCCAAAGGGTGAGAAATCGGCGCGTCACCAGCGCCGATTTCAAAGCGTCGTCTGCGCGATGGCGTGCTCCCAGCGCTGCATGAGTTCGCCGGCCCGCTCGCGTGACATCGTCGGATGAAAGACGCGCTCCGCCTGCCAGTGCGAAGCGAGTTCGTCGAGGCTGGCATATACGCCGCACGATAGACCGGCCAGATAGGCGGCACCCAGCGCCGTGGTCTCGATGACCTTTGGCCGCACCACCGGAATGCCCAGCAGATCGGCCTGAAACTGCATCAACAGGTTGTTCACGCAGGCGCCGCCATCGACGCGCAGTTCCGTGACGCCGCCACTGTCCGCCAGGTCACGGCTCATGGCCTGCAACAGCGCTGCGCTTTGAAAGGCGATACTTTCCAGTGCGGCTCGGGCAATATGCGCCACGGAGGTGCCACGGCTCAGGCCTAGGATCGCACCGCGCGCATCGGGCTTCCAGTAGGGGGCGCCGAGGCCGGTGAAGGCCGGCACAAACATTACGCCACCGCTGTCGGGCACGCTTTCGGCCAGGCCCTGTACCGCCTCGCTTCCCTTGATGGCATGCAAGCCGTCGCGCAGCCATTGCACGACGGCACCACCGATGAACACGCTGCCCTC
The DNA here is from genome assembly GCA_026399445.1 of Sulfuritalea sp. Taxonomy (GTDB): domain Bacteria; phylum Pseudomonadota; class Gammaproteobacteria; order Burkholderiales; family Rhodocyclaceae; genus Sulfuritalea. Next base: position 2,683 of record JAPLRA010000023.1, on the reverse strand, counting down.
AAGCGCGTATTCCGGCGTCGCATCGATCTGCGCGGCACTGGTGGTGATCAGCCCGTTGCTGCTGGCGTGGCACTGTTCACCGGTATGCATAAGCATGAAACAGCCGGTGCCGTAGGTGTTCTTGGCCAGGCCCGCGGAGAAGCATGCCTGGCCGAAGAGGGCGCTTTGCTGGTCGCCTGCGATACCGCCGATGGCAATCGGCGCGCCGAACAATTCCGCGTGTGTGTGTCCGTAGAGATGGCTGGAAGCATGGACATCCGGCAGGACTTCGCGCGGAATCTCCAGCATCGCCAGCAGCTCGTCGTCCCACTCGTTGCGATGGATGTTGAACAGCAGGGTGCGCGACGCGTTGCTGACATCGGTGGCATGCACGGCGCCACCCGTGAGTTGCCAGGTCAGCCACGAATCCACCGTGCCGAAGGCCAGTTCGCCGCGCTTCGCCGCATTGCGCGCGCCCGGGATCTGATCCAGTATCCACTTGAGTTTGGTGCCGGAAAAGTAGGCATCGATGACCAGCCCCGTCCGCTCGCGCACCATGTCTTCATAGCCTCGTTCGCGCAGTGCGGCACAGGTCGGCTCGGTGCGGCGGTCCTGCCAGACGATGGCGTTGCACAGCGGCTCGCCTGTGGCACGGTTCCAGACAATCGTGGTCTCGCGCTGGTTGGTGATACCGATACCGGCCACCTCCGTGGCGCGAATCCCGGCCTTCTCCAGTGCCTCCTGTGCGGTCGCCAGCTGGCTGCTCCAGATTTCCCGTGGGTCGTGCTCGACCCAGCCGGGCTGGGGAAATATCTGGCGGAATTCCCGCTGCGCGATCGCGACGATCTGTCCGTGTGCGTCGAACACGATGCTGCGCGAGCTGGAGGTGCCTTGATCCAGAGCCAAAAGAAAGCGAGGGCGGTTCATCGAGATCTCCTGCGGGTGAATGGAGGCGCCCGCGAGGACAAACCGCGGGAAGCGCGACGGATGCCATTATGATGTCTGTCGGCATGACATTCACAACCCGGCCACGAACGAGGAATTCCATGAAGGACTCATCCGCCGATCGATCGCAGAATGCGGCGCAAGGACAGGCGAGCGATCACCCTCAGGGCTGCGACGTGCTGGTGGTCGGTGGCGGCATCAACGGCGCGGGCATCGCGCGCGACCTGGCGGGGCGGGGCTGGCGTGTAGTGCTGGTCGAGCAGGACGATCTCGCTGCGCACACTTCCTCGGCTTCGTCCAAGCTGATCCACGGCGGGCTGCGCTATCTCGAATACTACGAGTTCCTCATGGTCAGGAAGTCGTTGCTGGAGCGCGAGGTGCTTCTGCGCAGTGCGCCGCACATCATCCGCCCGATGCGCTTCGTGATGCCGCACGAGCCGTCGATGCGTCCGGTCTGGCTGATGCGTCTTGGCCTGCTGCTATACGACCATCTGGCGCGGCGCGAAGTATTGCCCGGGTCGGAGGCGGTGAATCTGCGCCGCAGCCCCGTCGGCGAGGCCTTGCAGGATCGTTATACCCGGGGCTTCATCTATTCGGATGGATGGGTTGATGACGCGCGCTTGGTGGTGCTCAACGCATTGGACGCACAAGACCGCGGCGCGCAGATCCATACGCGCACCCGCTGTGTATCGGCACAGCGAAGTGCAGAAGGCTGGACAGCGATCCTGCAAGGCGCCGATGGCCGGCAGCGAAGCCTGGCCGCCCGTGTTCTGGTCAATGCCGCGGGTCCATGGGCGGAATCCTTTCTTCGTGGTGTGGCCCGACCGGACCACGGTGAAACGCTGGTGACGAGGCATCAGCGGCTGGTCAAGGGCAGCCATATCGTCGTGCCGCGCTGCTTCGAGCACGATCACGCCTACGTCTTCCAGGATCCGCACAAACGCATCATCTTTGCCATCCCTTACGAAGATCGCTTCACGCTGATCGGCACCACGGATTCCGAGTTCTCGGGCGACCCGGCCAGCCCGAGCGTGGGTGAGGACGAAACCGCCTACCTCTGCGAACAGGCCAGCCACTACTTCAAGCGCTCCCTGAAACCGGCGGATGTGGTGTGGAGTTTCAGCGGCGTGCGACCATTGTTCGGAGATACCGTGGGCGCTTTGTCGGCCATCACCCGCGACTACCTGCTGGAGAGCGATACCGGTGCGGCGCCGCTGTTGAGCGTATGGGGCGGCAAGATCACCACTTATCGCAAACTGGCCGAAGAGGCTGCCGACGAGATAGGGCGCGTACTTGAAGATGCGCGGGCTGCCTGGACGGAAAACGCCAGCCTGCCCGGCGGCGACCTGCGGGCATGGATTGGTGCGCCGCAAAGGCCGGATATCGACATCGAACGCTTCATTGAAGCGGTGCGCTCGCGCTACAGTTGGCTTGACCCGGTTCTGGCGCGCCGGCTGGCGCGGGCTTATGGGAGTCGAATCGACCGGGTACTGGGCGACGCCACCCGTTGTGCCGACCTCGGCGAGGAAGTCGCGCCCGGCCTGTTCGAGGCCGAACTGCGCTACCTGCGTCGCGAGGAATGGGCGCTCGCGGCGGAGGACGTGCTCTGGCGGCGCACCAAGCGGGGCCTGCACTACAGCGAGGCCGAGCGCCAACAGGTGGCTGACTGGATGAGTCGAACTGTGAATCAGGACGGTTTGTAAGCTTCGATTAAGTGGGCTTATGGTAGTATTTCGCGCCGCAACAATTGCGCCGCCTC
>JAPLRA010000109.1 GCA_026399445.1 Sulfuritalea sp. | reverse complement strand
TATCTGGTTCCCGACGCTGTTCTCGACTATATTGAATCCCATCAGATCTACCGGACCCCGCATGGACATTAAAAAACTGCAAAAAATCGCCATCGACGCCCTCGCAGACATCAAGGCCAAGGATATCGAGGTACTCAACACCAGCAAGCTGTCCGCCCTGTTCGATCGGGTGATCATTGCCACCGGCGATTCCAATCGTCACGTCAAGAGCCTGGCGCGCAATGTCTACGACAAGGTGAAGGAAGCCGGCGGCCAGGTGATCGGCATCGAAGGCGAGGAGTCCGGCGAGTGGGTGCTGGTCGACCTCGGCGACATCGTGGTGCATGTCATGCAGCCCGTGGTGCGCAGCTACTACAACCTCGAAGAGCTGTGGAAGGTCGCGCCCAAACGCCCCGCGAAGAAGGCCGCCGCCGCTGACGGCGAATGAAGCTGATCGTCGCGGCGGTATCCGCGCGGCCGCCCGAATGGGTGGTGGCCGGCTGGACCGAATACGCGAAGCGGATGCCGCGCGAACTGTCGCTGGAACTGCTGGAGATCAAGCCCGAGTCGCGCACCACGGGCAAGACCGCGGAAGTCATGATGGCGCTGGAAGCCGCCCGCATCGACGCGCAACTGCCCGCCGGCTGCCGTCGCATTGCGCTCGATGAACGCGGCGAGGCGCCGACGACGCGGCAACTGGCCGAGCGTCTGGCAAAATGGATGGCCGGCGGTGACGATGTCGCCTTCATCATCGGCGGCCCTGACGGCCTCGATGCCAGGATCAAGAACACTGCCCACGAAACCATGCGCCTTTCCAGCCTGACCCTGCCGCACGCCCTGGTCCGGGTGATCCTCGCCGAGGCCCTGTACCGCGCCGCGAGTGTGCTCAAGGGCCATCCCTACCATCGGGAATGAGATGATCGATCCCCGCATCTACCTCGCCTCCAGAAGCCCGCGCCGCCGCGAGTTGCTGACGCAGATCGGCGTGCGCTTCGACCTGCTGCTGTTTCGCGCCGCCCCGCGCGAAGACGAGGAAGTCAGCGAAGCTTGGCTGCCCGGCGAAACGCCGGAGGACTATGTGCAGCGCGTGGCGCGGGCCAAGGCGATGTTCGGTGCTGGCTTGATCGCGAGCCGGGCCATCGTCGTGCGCCCGGTGCTGGCCGCCGATACGACGCTCGACCTCGACGGCGAGATCATCGGCAAGCCGCGCGACGAAGCCGATGCGATATCGATCCTGACGCGTCTGTCCGGGCGCAGCCACCGGATTCTGACCGCGATTGCCATGGCTCGCGGCGAGCGTGTCGAGCACCGCCTGTCGATCAGCGAAGTGCGTTTCCGTGACTTGAGCGCTGATGAAATACGCCGCTACGTCCAGAGCGGCGAACCCATGGACAAGGCGGGGGCCTACGGCATTCAGGGCCGTGCCGCGATGTTCATCGAACATATCAACGGCTCGCACTCCGGCATCGTCGGTCTGCCGCTGTGCGAAACGACACTGCTTTTGAGAGACTTCGGCTACCCGCTATGACGGAACAATTCCTGATCAACTTCACGCCGCAGGAAACCCGCGTCGCCCTGCTGCAGCAGGGCGTGGTGCAGGAATTGCACATCGAGCGCACCAACGGTCGCGGCATCGTCGGCAACGTCTATCTTGGCCGCGTGGTGCGGGTGCTGCCCGGAATGCAATCGGCATTCATCGAGATCGGGCTGGAGCGCACCGCCTTTCTGCACGTGGCCGACATCTGGAGCGAACGTCCGGGCGGCAACGGCCATGGCAACCACGAAACACGACCGATCGAACGCGTTCTGAGCGAGGGCCAATCGCTGACGGTGCAGGTGCAGAAGGACCCGATCGGCACCAAGGGCGCACGGCTGACCACCCAGATTTCGATCGCGGGACGTCTGCTGGTGCATCTGCCGCAGGACACCCACATCGGCATTTCACAGCGCATCGGCGAGGAGGCGGAGCGTGAAAAGCTGCGCGCGCGGATCCAGGCGCTGCTGCCGGCCGAGCAGCCCGGCGGCTATATTCTGCGCACCGTTGCCGCCGATGCCAGCGACGAAGAACTGGGGGCTGACATCGCCTATCTGCGGCGCATCTGGCGTGAAATAGAGACGCGCAAGATCGGCGCCCTGCCGCCGATGCTGCTGCATCACGACCTGACACTGGCGCAACGGGTGCTGCGCGATCTGGTGACCAGCGAAACCACCGGCGTCATCATCGACTCGCGCGAGAATTTCCAGAAGCTGCAAAACTTCGCCCACGAATACGTGCCGCAGGTCAGCGAGCGTCTGATGCACTACACCGGCGAGCGGCCGCTGTTCGATCTGCACGGCGTCGAGGAGGAAATCCAGAAGGCGCTGGCGCGCCGCGTCGACCTCAAGTCAGGCGGCTACCTGATCTTCGACCAGGCCGAGGCGGTGAGCACGGTCGACGTGAGAAGCGGCGCAGACCATCGCCCGTCAGCTCAGGCTGCGCAATCTGGGCGGCATCATCATCGCCGACTTCATCGACATGGAAGATGAAGAACACAAGGCGGCGGTGCTCGCGGAATTCAACAAGGCGCTGGCAAAGGACCACACGCGGATCACCGTGTCCGGCTTCACCCAGCTCGGCTTGGTCGAGATGACCCGCAAGCGCACCCGCGAAAGCCTCGCCCACATCCTGTGCGAGCCCTGCCCCACCTGCGGCGGACGCGGCGAGGTGAAGACCGCGCAGACCATCTGCTACGAGGTGCTGCGCGAATTGCTGCGCGAGGCTCGCCAATTCACGGCGAAAGAAATGCGCGTGCTGGCTTCGCCGGCGGTGATCGATCTGTTTCTGGAAGAGGAATCGCAGGCGCTGGCCATGCTTTCCGAATTCATCGGCCTGCCGATTTCGCTGCACGCCGAGAGCGGCTACACCCAGGAGCAGTTCGACATCGTCTTGATGTAGCGCTAAATCCGCGCCATCGCGGGTGTCGTATGACGGCATTACCTGCGCGAGCCACGTTTCCACGCACTGGGCAAGACCGATGAAGGGCGACTGCTGCACATTACCTTCACCTTGCGCTACGCTGGCAGCCTGATTCGAGTGATTTCGGCACGGAGCATGCACCGAAAGGAGCGAACGATTTATGAGCAAGCAGACTAAGACGGTTCCCAAATTCACCACGGAGGCGGAGGAACGTGCTTTTTGGGAGAAGAACGATTCCGTCGATTATCAGGACTGGACGAAGGCCAAGCGTGTCGTGCTGCCAAACTTGAAGCCGACAACGAAAACCATTTCTTTGCGCCTGCCGCAACACTTGCTTGATTCAATCAAGACGGCTGCAAACGCACGAGACGTACCTTATCAGTCGCTAATCAAGGTTTGGTTGAAGGAAAAACTGCATAGTCACTGAGATGTAGCGCTAAAATCTTGGCGATCGCGGGTGTCGTATAACGGCATTACCTGAGCTTCCCAAGCTCATGAAGAGGGTTCGACTCCCTTCACCCGCTCCAGTCAGCCCGACGCGTCGCGATTACTGCTGGGTTGTCTCCGCCTTGATCGCGAGCCATTTTCCGGCGCGCAGTTCGAGCACGTACTCCTCCAGGGCTTCAAACCGATAGGGCTTGCCGGATTGCCGGCCCTGCTCTATCACCACGGATCTCACGCCGATGCGATCGCAGGCGGCGGTGATCGGCTTGCCTTCGGTCCAAACGCGGCGCTGCTTGTAGTCCTTGAGGCCTTTCATGGCGGCCAGGGTGCTCTTGGCGAGTTCTTCCCGGTTGATATCGACGCTGGTCATCTTGCCTTCGTTGCCGCGCACCGTCGCCCGCACGGCGGCGTCGGGCGCGAACATGGCGACGATGGCCGGCGCGTTGCGTCTTGCGATGGCGCGATCGAGTTGCCCCAGCCAGCCTTTGGCCATCACGGCCGGCTCGCATCCCGCGACGGTCACGATCGCCGCATTGGAAGGTGCAGCCGCCGGAGCTGCTGTCGCGGAGGCCGGGACGGCAGCAGGAGTCGGCGCTGGCTTGCTTTGCATGCCGGGGTTTCCGCTTTGCGGGCCGGCAACGGCGGCGGGCGGCGATGACTTGCGCCGCTGTTCCAGTTGCCGCTGGCTGTTCTGGTCGGCGGTCTGCGAGTAGCGGTCGAGTTCGGCGTCGAACGCGCCGGGGACGTAGAAATTCGGCACTTTGTCGAGCAGCACCGGCATCAGGATGGTCAGCAGTGCGCGTGGCCTGAAGCCGCTTTTGTCTTCCTTTGGGGGCGGGGCCGGTGCGCGCACGAAACCGACGCGCCCGGCGTCGATGTCGAGTTTATTGTCGCCGACCTGCAGGGTGGTGCCGCCGCGGTTGACCTTGTCATAGGTGCCTTCGTTGTTGGCGGTCGCCGCGGCCAGCTCTGCCGACAGCACGTAGGGCTCGTGATCGGTGCCGCGAATGCCGATGGTGGCGGAGGGAGTGACGATGCTGTTCCCGGAGCGATTGGTGCGGGAAATCCAGCCGCTGATTACCCGCAGCGAACCGGTGACCAGGCGCACGGTGAAACTGTCCGTCGGCTTGTCCTCCGCGGCGAAGCGCTCTGCGACAAACTCGGTGCTGGGCCGAACAGCCAGCATGCCGGCATCGTCGGTCTTGAGTACGGCTTCCGCCAGGGCAGGCGCGCGCAGTTTTTCGCCGACGTAAACCACGTCGCCCTCGCGCAATTTTCGTTCGCTGCCGCTCCCCGAAGCAGTGAGGTCGCCGCGGATGCGGAAGACGGTGGCAAAGCGCTTGCCGTTTGCCTGTGTCGCGGCGTCGGACTCGGCGGCAGCCGCCACATGGCTCGGCAGGGAACTGCCGAGGACGATGCAAAGAACCCCGAGGCTGACCTTGACCGCCTCCAGCCTTGCGCCATGCAACGACCAATCCATGCTCTGCCTCTGCGCTTTCTGAAAATTGAGGAAAAGTTCCCGCGGCTATTGAATCACACTCGCCGGCAATGGGCCAGAACCGGCTTTACGAATGCCGCGACATCGACCGGAGCCAATTGCACTGAACCGCCTTCAGGGTTCGAGTGGCCGCTGCCCGAGATGCGCGAGTTCTTCCAGCGTGTTGATGTTGCTGAATGCGTCCACCTGATCGTCGAAGCCGACCTCCGCCACGTTCAGCGACGCGTGCCAGGCGCCCACCTTTCGCTCGCCGGTGTCGAGAAAGGCGACGAGCTTCGGCAATATCTCGCGCCGCGTCAGACAGAATGCCCGGTGGATCTGGTTGCCGGTGCGCGGCACGGCGATGTCGGCGTTCTGCGCTTCCAGCGCATCCTGCAGCCGCTTGACGAGATCCGCCGGCAGGAAAGGCGAGTCGCAGGGCACGGTTACCAGCAGCGGGCTCGGCGCGTGCGTCAGCGCCGCATGCAATCCGGCCAGCGGACCGGCGAAATCGGGAATCCTGTCGGGCAGTACGGGACAACCGAATTCACCGTAGCGCTCCAGGTTCTGGTTGGCGTTGATCAGCACTGCGCCCACCTGGGGCGCCAGCCGCTCCAGTACCCACTGCACCAGCGGCCGGCCGTTGAGGTCTTGCAGACCCTTATCGACACCGCCCATGCGTCGGCCCTGCCCGCCGGCGAGAATCACGCCGGTAATGTCCGCCCGCGTCACGGCAGCGCTTCCCAGAGCATAGAAACGCCGTCGAGCAGCAGGTCGCCGATGTCGGCGTCGAGTCCGCCGCCGCTTTCCTTCCTGCGCTGGCTGCGTTCGCGTTCGCGCAACAAGATCGTCTCGGCGAGCAGTGCCGGATCTGTCGCAACCGAGCGCTTCATTGCGGCCTGCTGATAACCGGCCAGCGCCGCGTCCACGGCTTCTGCGTCGAGGATGGCGATCGGTGCGCGGCAATGGGTGCAAGCGCTGTCCTTGCGGATATCCACCGGCGCGCCGCAACCGGTGCAGCGCACCACGCCGATGCGGACGCTGATCTCCTTGATCTCGGCGCCGGTCAACTGGCGCACGAAGCCCTTCTCGATCATGAACTGGGCAAAGGTGATGAAGCGGCCGTGATGCTGGCCGCAGCGCAGATAGTTGAACAGGCCGCTTTTTACCCGATCCTGCGACGGGATCAGGCGCTCGTTGCAGCGCGGGCAATGGAGCGAGCCGGCCAGCGGCCGGCGCTGGTCGTCACTGTGCTGGTGAATCAGTTTGAACAGCTCGATCACGCCGGCAGGCGCGAGTTGCAGGCTCTCGTATTCGTCGAACCAGATGCCCTGACAGCCGAAACACAGGTCGAGCTCGACATCGCCGGTTAGCTTGCGCGGAAAGCGATGCGTGCTCATCGGCGCGCGGCAGGAGGGACAGCCGCTCATGTCAGATGCCGGCACCGGATTCAGAACACCAGTGTCGCCCACTGCGGGTCGAGCGCGCGGGCAACAAAGGCGCTGGCGGCGACTTCGCCGCTGTATTCGGGAATCAGTCTTTCGTCCTTGGTCACCAGTGCGCCCATGGCCATGGCGCAGGCGCGAAAGCTGACGTCGAGATTCGCCGCCTGCCGCATCATGTGGTAAATGGATGTGTCGACGCCCGGCCAGGGTCGCATCGAATCGGCAACCCCCGCCACCAGCAGTCGCACGGTGGGGCCGGCAAAGTGGATCTCCACCTCGCAGTCGAAGGCCGCGGCCGCCGCGGCATGGACGAAGGGGGTGGCACACAACTGAGGGCGCTCCGGCGTCGCCGACCAGAGCAGGATGGCAAGTTTCTGGCGGTGCTCGCTCATAGGAACTCCGCTGCCGGTTCAACGCGCCGAATGTGGGCGCGATACGCCGCTGCATCGACCAACCGGCCGCGTTCTGCAGCCCAGGCAAGCGGCCGGCCGCGCACCATCCAGCCGCCTTCGTAGGGATCGCGATTGAGGATGGCGGGGCGCTCCTCGGCGGCTTCGTTGGCTTCGAGCAGCACGAAGGAAATCGGTGCGTGCACGGCGAGCACGGTCTTGGCGCATTCCACCGTGCCCAGACCGCGTCCCAGCGCCACCTCGGCGCCTTTCGGCTTGGCGGTAAAGGCGATGATCTCGCCGGCGAGAAAGACGCCGAAGCTGCTGGCGCCGATCACCACTTCATCACCCGCGGCGCGCACCCACATGTCGTACTCCGGATCGTAGAGCAGATCATCGGGGATACGGCCGTGATAGGGTTTCCGCGCCAAACCGGTTTCCTTTTGACGATGGATCCGCGTCAGCGAATGACGCCGCAGGCCACGCGCTTGCCCGAGTTTCCGGCCGGCTGCGACTTGTAGTCGTCGGGATCGGCATGGATCACCACGCTGCGCTTGAGGATTCCCGCCGGGCCTTCCGTCAGCGACAGCATGTCCAACTCGGCGGAAAGCGTGGCCTTGCCATAGCTGTCGGCGACCAGGTTGGGCATGTCACCGGCATGGCGATCGGCGCCGCTGTGATGCCCGTGCGCACGCCCAGCCGGGTTGAAGTGACCCTTGGCGCTGCTGGCGTCCGGCGCGCTGCAATCGCCGGCTTCATGGATGTGGAAGCCATGCGCACCCGGCGTCAGGCCGGCAACGTTGGCTTCGACGCGAAGCTTCTGACCGACGGTCTGGAAGCTGACCGTGCCGGTGACGTTGCTGCCGGAACGGGGTTCGAGCGTCGCCGAGGCCTTTGGCCCCGATGCATCCATGGTGGCGCAGGCGGCAAGCAGGCTGCTTACGGCGACGAGGCTGGCAATGCGAACTGGCGTGCTGGTCTTCATGACTCTCTCCTTGGGTTGGCGGAAGAGAGCGGGAGTCGAACCCACCAGGGACCGCATGGCGACCCCTGCCGGTTTTGAAGACCGGCCGCCCCACCGGGGAACGTTCTCTTCCGTGTTTCTGTTTTAGTTGGTCAGCCATGCGTGGGTCGAACTGCTGCTGCGTACTACATGCTCGTCACGCACGCGGCGAGTGTAGCCGATGCGGTCGAAGAATTCGAGGATGTGTATCGCCACCTTGCGCCCACCGCCGATGCGGTCGCGCAGGTCGGCGGCACGCGCGGCGCCCCCTACCGCGTTGAGTGCGGCGACGAGGGTCGCCAGTTGCGATACGGCGTCGGCCGGGAAGTAGTGGTCGTGCGCCACCGGATAGAGTTCGCCGGCGCGCGCCACGCGGCGGAACAACTGGCGCACCACGTCTTCGGCCGTGCCCGAGTCGCGGGCGACATCCCTCACGCGCGGCGGGCCGAAGGGCTGGGCGTCGAGCAGCGGCTTCAACACCGCGAACAGGTCGCGGTCGCCGGTGGCGAGGCTGGCCTGGTGCTCGGGCAGATGCAGCCAGGCACGCGAGGCGGCGAGGCGGCCGGCGGCGAGCAGTTCGGCGATCAGGGTGTCGAACGCGGCACGGG
>JAPLRA010000153.1 GCA_026399445.1 Sulfuritalea sp. | reverse complement strand
TGCGATTGATGAAGTCGCCGAATTCGCGCAAGGCCGCGCGCTGCTTGGTATTGAGTTCGGCATCCAGGCCGGGAGCGTAAATGCAGGCGAACAGGCTCTGGTGGCTGCGCCCGGCGGCGCGGCCGAGCCCCTCCAGCGTGGTACCACCGATGCCGCGCTTGGGGGTGGTCACGGCGCGGATGAAAGCCGGATCGTCGTCCGGGTTGGCCAGCAGGCGCAGGTAGCAGGTGATGTCCTTGATCTCGGCACGGTCGAAGAAGGATTGCCCGCCCGAGATGACGTAGGGAATGCGCTGGGCGCGCAGCTGCTGCTCGATGGCGCGCGCCTGGTGGTTGCCGCGATAGAGGATGGCGTAGTCGGAAAATTTGGTGCGCCGCTCGAAACGATGGGCGGACAGGCGCGAGCCGACCCATTCCGCCTCGTGATCGCCATCGCGGCAGGTTTGAATATGGATCGGATCCCCCTGCCCGTGTTCGGACCACAGCTTCTTTTCGAACAGCTTGGGGTTGTTCGCGATCAGCGTGTTGGCGGCGTGCAGGATGCGCGCGGTGGAGCGGTAGTTCTGCTCGAGTTTCACCACCTTGAGAGCCGGATAGTCATCGCGCAGCAGCCGCAGGTTTTCGCTGTCGGCGCCGCGCCAGGCATAGATCGACTGATCGTCGTCGCCGACTGCGGTGAAAGAGTCGCGGCCCTGCGTCAGAAGCTGCACCAGGCGATACTGGCCGCGATTGGTGTCCTGGTACTCGTCCACCAGCAAGTGCCAGATGCGGCTGCGCCAGCGCTGCGCGACTGTCTCATGCTCGGTAAAGAGCTTGACCGGCAGGCGGATCAGGTCGTCGAAATCCACCGCCTGGTAGGCGCGCAGGGTGCGCTCGTAATCACCATAGAGCTTCGCCGCAGCGGCTTCGATCTCGTCCGCCGCATCCTGCAGCGCGGCCTCCGGATCGACGAGCATGTTCTTCCAGAGCGAGACGCGTGACTGCAACGCCCGCAGCCTGCCCTTGTCGATGTTGCCGGCGAGTTCCTGGAACAGCGCCGTGGTGTCGGCCGCATCGAGAATAGAAAATCCCGGCTTGAGACCGACCGATGCGGCTTCCTGGCGCAGGATGCGCACGCCGAGGGCGTGGAAGGTGCTGACGATCAGGCCTTCGGCGCGACCGCCGATCAGTTTGCCGACGCGCTCCTTCATCTCCTTCGCCGCCTTGTTGGTGAAGGTGATGGCGGCGATATGCGAAGGCGCGATGCCGTAGTCATCGACCAGCCAGGCGATCTTGTGCGTGATGACGCGCGTCTTGCCCGAGCCCGCGCCGGCCAGCACCAATAGCGGGCCATCAAGGTGGTGCACGGCCTCGAGTTGAGCCGCGTTGAGTTTAACCATGGATGGACGTACCGACGGCGCCGCACTGCGGGCGCCGACTGTCAGGAATCAGCGCAACTTGCCGCGCAGCGGTTTGACCTTTTCCGGCGATTGAATCGTGACAGTCCCCTGACCCCCCGTCACGTTGCCGCACTTGCAGGCCACCTTGATGAAACTGACCGAACTGACGACGTCGCCGCACTCGCACTCGTAGTACACGTCGCCGCCGCTGGGCAAGGAGCCGGAGGGTTCGATCGGCTGAAAGCGGTAGATGGTGCGCAGGTCTATTTTCATTTTCAATTCCACTCTTAAAGTGCGCCGAACACCTTCTTCGCCAATTTGCCGACGGCCTCTGCGGGATTCTTGCGGATCGCCTTTTCTTCCTCGGCGATCATCAAGTAAAGGCCATCCAGCGTCTTTTGCGTAACGTAATTCTCCAGATGAGCATCCTGCTCGCGCACCAAGCCGAATTTGGCGGCCTTGCCGGCGAACTGGTCGTACTTTTCCGCCAGTTTGACACGGGCCATGGCGTTGCGCACCACGGGCTTGAACTTATCCGCAAGGGGTCCGGAAGTCGTACGCCGGAAATATTGTGTCGCCGAATCCTCACCGCCGGACAGGATTCCCTTGGCATCCTCCACCGACATCTGCTTGATCGAATTCACCAGCAAGACCTTGGCCTGCGGCACTGCGGCTTCGGCAGCGCGATTCATGGCGGTGAGCAGTTCGTCCGCCTGCTTGCCCATGCCGAGCCCGCGCATCAGGCCCTCGACCTTCTGCACGCTTTCGGGCAACGAAATTTTCACTTTTGGATTGCCCAGGAAACCGTCCTGCCTTCCGAGCACTTCGACAGCCTTCCCGGCACCCTGAGTCAACGCTTCCTTGAGGCCGCCGCTGGCATCCCTGCCCGAAATATCGGCCAGAGACAGCGCGTGGACAGCGCCGGCCAGAAACAGCCCGGCCAATAATGCGGCGACAAAGCGCATGTCAGGTCTTGGGTCGCAGTTCGCGGCGCAGGATCTTGCCCACCGGCGACTTCGGCAGATCGGCGCGAAACTCGATGTACTTGGGCCGCTTGTAGCCAGTAAGTTCTTCCTTGAGGAACGCCTGCAAGGCCGCCTCGGTCAGCGCAGGGTCCTTTTTGACGATGAACAGTTTCGGCACTTCTCCCGAATGCTCGTCGGGTACGCCGATCACGGCCGCTTCGAGCACGCCGGGGTGCTTCATCGCCACTTCCTCGACTTCGCTCGGATAGACGTTGAAGCCGGAGACCAGTACCATGTCCTTCTTGCGATCGACGATACGGGTCGATCCGTCGGCAGCCATGATGCCGACGTCGCCCGACTTGAAGAAGCCGTCGGCGGTCATGACGTTTGCGGTCTCGTCGGGGCGATTCCAGTAGCCCGCCATCACCTGCGGCCCGCGAATGCAGATCTCGCCGGATTCGCCCAGCGCCACGTCCTTGCCCTCATCGTCGCGAATCGCGATCTCGGTCGATGGAACCGGCAGGCCGATGGTGCCCGTAAAGCCCTTGAGGTCGGCGACGTTGCACGTTGCCACCGGCGAAGTTTCCGACAAGCCATAGCCTTCGACAATCGCGCTCCCGGTTAGCGCCATCCACTTCTCGGCCACCGGCCTTTGCGTCGCCATGCCGCCACCGAGGCTGATCTTCAGCGTCGAGAAATCCAGCTTGGCGAACTCCGGATTGTTGGCCAGGGCGTTGAACAGCGTATTGAGGCAGGGGAAGACGTTGAACTTGAAAGTCGACAACTCCTTGACGAAGCCCGGTATGTCGCGCGGATTGGGGATCAGCAGATTGCAGGAGCCGGTGCGCATGCCGATCATGTTGCAGACCGTCAGCGCGAAGATGTGGTACAGCGGCAGCGCGCAGACGAAGTTGTTCTGCTCGTCGGTGTGCGTATTGATCGCCGGCTGCATCCAGGCCTCGACTTGCAGCATGTTGGCGATGATGTTGCGGTTCAGCAGGGTCGCGCCCTTCGACACGCCCGTGGTGCCGCCGGTGTATTGCAGGAAGGCGACATCCTCGCGCTTCCGGGTTGCCTGTTTGAGGGTGGCACTGGCACCTTGTGCCACGGCGTCGTTGAAGCGAACCGAATTCGGCAGCGAAAAGCCGGGCACCATCTTCTTGACGCGACGCACGACGAAATTCACCAGCGTACCCTTGAGGCCGCCCAGCAGGTCGCCCATGGCGGCCACCACGACGTGTTTCACGGGGGTGTTGGCGATGACCTTTTCCAGGGTCGTGGCGAAGTTCTCGATGATGACGATGGCTTCGGCACCGCTGTCCTTGAGCTGGTGTTCCAACTCGCGCGGCGTGTATAGCGGATTGATATTAACCACGACGTAACCGGCGCGCAGTACCGCGGCGACGCAGATCGGGTATTGCATGACGTTGGGCATCATCAGCGCGACGCGGCCGCCGGGGGCAATGCCCCGCGACTGCAGCCAGGCGCCGAGGTTGCGCGACGCCGCGTCGAGTTGGGCGTAGGTGATCGACTTGCCCATGCAGATGAAGGCGGTGCGCGAGGCGTACTTCTTCATCGACTCTTCGAGCACCTGCGCCACGGTCTCGTACTGGGTAACGTCGATCTCCGCAGGCACGCCCGCCGGATACTGCTTCAGCCACAGCTTGTCCATCTCTTGATCTCCTCGGGTTTTCTTCTGGTTGATGTCAGGTCACGCCGGCGCCATGGGCCTGCAGGTCAGCATGATAGCTGGAACGCACCAGCGGCGCCGATGCGGCGTGGGTGAAGCCCATCGCGGTGGCCTCACGGGCGTACATGGCGAAGACATCGGGATGGACGTAGCGCAGGACCGGCAGATGATGGCCCGAGGGCGCCAGGTACTGGCCGATGGTGAGCATCTCGACGTCGTGGGCGCGCAGGTCGCGCAGGGTGTCGAGGATTTCCTCGTCGGTCTCGCCCAGACCCACCATCAGGCCCGACTTGGTGGCAATGCCCGGCCGCAGTGCCTTGAACGCCTTCAGCAGCTGCAGCGAGTTTTCGTAGTCCGCGCCGGGGCGCGCCTGCTTGTAAAGGCGCGGAACGGTTTCCATGTTGTGGTTGAGCACGTCCGGCGGCGTCGCCGCGAGTATCTCCAGCGCAATGTCGAGGCGGCCCCGAAAATCCGGCACCAGTACCTCGATCTTCGTGCCCGGCGACAGCTCGCGTACTTTCGCGATGCAGTCGGCGAAGTGCTGGGCGCCGCCGTCGCGCAAGTCGTCGCGGTCGACACTGGTGATCACCACGTACTTGAGCTTCATCGCCGCGATGGTGCGGGCGAGCTTCTCGGGTTCCTCCGCATCGGGCGGCAGCGGCTTGCCGTGTCCGACGTCGCAGAACGGACAGCGTCGCGTGCAGAGGTCGCCGAGGATCATGAAGGTTGCCGTGCCGTTGCCGAAACATTCGCCGATGTTGGGGCAGGTGGCTTCTTCGCACACAGTATGCAGATTGTGTTCGCGCAGGATCTGCTTGATCTCGCCGAAACGGCCCGCGCTGCTGCCGGCCTTGACGCGGATCCAGTCGGGCTTCTTCAGGGCTGTCGTCGCTGGCACGATCTTGATCGGGATGCGCGCCGTCTTGGCTTCGCCTTTTTGCTTCGTCGTCATTTCTTGTTGTCCAGTTGGCGGGCCAGATGTCCGGCGAGAGCTTCGCCGACCTTTACTGTATCGCATTCACCCGTTAGATCGCGCAGCTGAGTCACCGCCATTCCCTCGTAGCCACAAGGGTTGATGGCAGCGTAGGGCGCCAGATCCATATCGACGTTGAGCGAGACGCCGTGATAGCTGCAACCGTGCTTTATGCGCAGGCCGAGCGCCGCGATCTTGGCTTTGCCGACATAGACGCCGGGGGCGCCGGCAAGGCGCGCCGCCGTGATGCCGTAGCCGGCCAGCAGGTCGATCACCGCCTGCTCGATGCGATCCACCAGCCCGCGCACCGTGAGTTCGCGCCGGCGCAGGTCGAGCAGCAGGTAGGCGACCACCTGACCGGGACCGTGATAGGTGATCTGGCCGCCGCGATCGATCTGCACCACGGGAATGCCGATGTCCATGAGCAGATGCTCGGGCTTGCCCGACAGTCCTTGGGTGAATACCGGCGGATGTTCGCAGAGCCAGAGTTCGTCGGAAGTGTCGGCGTCGCGCGCTGCGGTGAATTCCTGCATCGTGGCGAAGGTCGCCGGGTAGTCGACGCGGCTCAGCCTCCTGATGATCACAGCACTACCTTCACCATCGGATGCGCCGTCAGCTCAAGGTAGAGCGCATCGAGCTGCGCCTGCGACGTGGCACGCACCGTGCAGGTCAACGACAGATAGTTGCCGGCTTTGGAAGGCCGCATCTCGACGGATGCCGGATCGAAATCCGGTGCGTGCTTCAATACCACCTCAACAATGGCCTGGGCAAATCCCGCATCCGCCGCACCCATGATTTTCAGCGGGAAATCGCAGGGAAATTCAAGCAGCGAGGGTTGGCTCATGCGGACGCCCGCATCACCTTCGCCTTGAACTCCTGGTACCAGTCGTACATCTGCGCGAAGACCGGACCTGGCGTTCCGTCACCGACAGCGCGACCGTCGAGCATGACGACGGGCAGCACTTCCTTGGTCGAGGAGCACATCCACAGTTCGTCGGCGTTACGGGTTTCGGCTTCGGTGACGTCGCGCACTTCATGCGGCAGGCCATGCTGTGCGGCGAGTTCCAGCACCACGTCATAGGTGATTCCCGGCAGCATCAGATGGTTCTTGATCGGTGCCAGCAGCACGCCGTCCTTCACGACGAAAATCGACGAGGCGGAACCTTCGGTGAGAAAGCCGTCGGCCGTCGCGGAACAGCACGGTTTCGACACAGCCGGCGGACACGGCGAGTTGGCGCAGCAGGCAGTTGGCCAGGAGCGACGTCGTCTTCAGATCACAACGCAGCCAGCGGATGTCCGCCGCCGACACGGCAGCGATGCCCTCTTGGCGTTGACTCGCGGGCGGCGTACTCATGGCTTCGGCCAGCAGCAGTACCGTCGGCGTGATTTCCTTCGGGAAAGCGTGGTTGCGCACCGCCATCGGTCCGCGCGTGACCTGGATGTAGATCGACTGGTCCTGCCATTCGGCTTCGCCGGCCAGCTGCAGCACGATGGCGATCCACTCTTCGAGCCGATAGGGATTGGCCAGCTGGATGCCGTCGAGGCTTTTCTGCAGGCGCGCCAGATGCTGTTCGAGGCGGAAGGGCTGGCGCGAATAGACCGGGATCACTTCATACACGCCGTCGCCGAACAGGAAGCCGCGATCCATGACGGAGACGCGGGCTTCGTCGGCAGGAAGCCACTGGCCGCTGAGAAAGACCCTGGTCGTCATTGGAAGAACAGCCGCAGATCGTCCCACAACCGGCCCAGCAGACCGGCCACGGGAACGGCTTCCTGCGCCACCACGGGATACTCGCCCCAGGCCTGGCCTGCCACCGCCAGTTTCAGCGTGCCGACCACGGCGCCCGCCGCCACGGGCGCGATCAAAGGCTGCTGGCTGACCAGTTGCACCGAAAGCTTGTCGGCCGAACCGCGCGGCACCGAGACCACGAAGTCTTCGGCGAACCCGGCCTTGACGATGTTCTGCGCGCCCTTGAAGACCTTGAGCTGAGAAATGGCCTGCCCCTTGTCGTAGAGCTTCACCGCATCGAAGCCGGTGAAGCCCCAGTTGAGCAAGTTCAGCGAATCGCGGGCACGGGCTTCTTCCGACGCGGTGCCGAGCACCACCGAAATCAGCCGCCGCGGGCCGCGCTTGGCGGTAGCGATGAGGCAGAAGCCGGCGGCGTTGGAATGCCCGGTTTTGAGTCCGTCCACCGTGGGATCGGCCCACAGCAAGCGGTTGCGATTGAACTGGCGGATGCCGTTGTAGGTGTAGTCCTTGGTGGCGTGCAGGGCATGCGTTTCCGGGTGGTCGCGAACCAGCGCGGCGGCCAATTTAGCGAGATCGCGCGCCGTCGAATAGTGGGTCGGCGCCGGGCCTTCGAAGTAGCCGCTGGCGTTTAGAAAATTCGTGTCCTTGAGACCCATGCGCTGCGCCGTGCGGTTCATCATGCCGGCAAAGGCATCCTCGGTGCCGCCGATCGCTTCAGCCAGCGCCACGGAAGCGTCGTTGCCGGACTGGATCACCATGCCCTTGAACAGCTCATCGACGGTAACGCCCTTGTTCACCGGAACGAAACTGCGCGAGCCTTGGGTGCGCCAGGCCCGTTCGGACACGGTTATGGGCTGTTGCAGGGTGAGCGTTTTCTGCGCCAGCGCATCGGCCACCAGATAGGTGGTCATGACCTTCGTCAGCGAGGCGGGTTCCAGCCGCGTGTCGGGCTCCTGCGCAGCAAGCACCTGGCCGGTCGCGTAGTCCATCAGAATCCAGGCCCGTGCGCCGATTGTGGGAACAGCGGTTGGTACGGGAAGCGGTTGGGCATGGCTGGCGGCAATGGGCAGCAGCGCCAGAATCAAGGCAAGAAATCGCATTGGAAAACAGGGTTTGGAAAGGGTCGAATTATAGTCCGCGCAACGCCGGCTCTAGCGCTGCACGACCACCGGCGCCATGCCGAAACTTTCTCGTAGACGCCCGCCCGCCAGTTGTGCAGCAGCGGCGTCGGGCCACGGTCCGAGCTGGACGCGGAACAGCTTGCCGGCGGACTGCACCACCAGTTTTTCGGCCAGGCTGCCCAGTTCGCGCGCCAGCCGCGAGCGGAGCGCCTCGGCGTTGTCGCGATTGCCGAAGGCGCCGAGTTGCAGGAAATGCCCGCGCCCGTCCTGCACCTGCGGCAGCGGCGGCTCGGGCTCCGCCGTGGCCATCGCCGCGATCGGATCTTCTGCCGCCGTGGTACGCGGGGGCACCCCCGAAATGGGTGCGGACGCAGCCACGAGCGTCTGGCCGGGCAACAGACTTTCCACTTCGACCACGGTACTGCCTTCACCGATATAGCCAAGTTTGTAAGCAGCCGTCCATGAAAGGTCGATCAGCCGCCCGGAGTGGAAGGGCCCGCGGTCATTGACGCGCACCACGACCGACTTGCCGTTGGCCGGATTGCTGACGCGCACATAGGAGGGGATAGGCAAGGTCGGATGGGCCGCGGTCATGCCGTACATGTCATAGGGCTCGCCACTGGAAGTCTTCTGCCCATGGAACTTGCGGCCGTACCAGCTGCCGATGCCGCGCGCCTTGTAGGGCTGGATGGAACGCTGGGGCACATAGTCGCGCCCCAGCACCGAATAAGGATTGTTGGCGAAGCGATGCAGCGGCTCCGCCCTGGGCACTGCGTCGGGAATGGCCTCGATGTCTTCCGGCTGCTTGTCGCCAGGGCCGTCGTCCTTGTAGAAGCCGCCGCTGTACTTGATGCTTGCCGCCGGCTTTTTGACGTCGCTCCGCAAAGTCGGCGCTGGCGGTACGGCGGCTGGCGCCTCTGCACGATCGATGACCGGGCGCGGCGCCTGCGTGCCGCAGGCAACCAGAAACAACGGCAGGAGCAAGAGTAGCGTGCGGGTCACTT
>JAPLRA010000464.1 GCA_026399445.1 Sulfuritalea sp. | reverse complement strand
TGGTCACCGTAGGCAAAACTCTTCTTGATCGGATTCAGCACAACAATTCCTTTCGACAAAAATTAAAAGCCGGCACAGCCCTCATGGCTGTGCCGGCCTGATTAGCAAGCCTGCGCAGTATCTGGCGCAAAGCGCATCGCGTTGGGGATAGCCCGGACCGGCGTTTGTTGAAAACTACTTGCGCAGGCCGAGACGCTCGATCAGCGATCGATAGCCGTCTACGTTCTTGCGCTTGAGGTAATCCAGCATCGTGCGACGCTGGCTGACCATCTTGAGCAGGCCGCGACGCGAGTGGTGATCCTTGGTATGTGCCTTGAAATGATCCGTCAGATCGTTGATGCGCGCGGTAAGCAGCGCCACCTGAACTTCGGGAGATCCGGTGTCACCCTGGGCACGCTGGTAGTCGGTGACGATCTTGGCTTTGTCGGTAGTTGAAATTGCCATTGTGGTTTCCTTGCTGATCCTGTGATGTTGGGCTCTTGGAGAACCATGGATTATAGCGTTTCGGGTGTGTTCAAATCAAGCATTAACAGCTATTTCGTTGCTCAACCCCCGGCGACCAGCCGCTGGGCTTGCAGCCAGCCGTCGGCGACCTGTCGGCAGACGCCAATGAAGCGGTGTTCTGCGTCATAAACACGCAACCGGGCACCCTCCTCGCCAGCCCAACGCACTGCCTGCCCATGCCGCAGCCGGGTAGCATCGGCCGCATCCAGCCGGACCTCGGCCAAACCGGTCAGGAGGGAATCAGGCGGCAACAGCAAGGTGTCGCGAGCCTCGGCCGTTAGCGCTTCAAGGGTCGCCATGGAATGGGCCTGAACAATGTCAAGGGCACCAATGCCGGTGCGACGCAAGGCCGCCAGATGGGCTCCGCAGCCCAGGCGGTCACCGATGTCGGCAGCCAAAGTTCTCACATAGGTGCCTTTGCTGCAGCGAACTTCGAAAATAAAACCATCAGCGAGGCAATCGTCCGCTTCGACTAGCTGCAACTCGTGGATGCTGACATGGCGCGGCGCCCGTTCCAGTTCGATACCGGCACGAGCGTATTCGTAGAGCGGCTTGCCGTCGCGCTTCAATGCCGAATACATCGGCGGCACTTGTTCAATTTCGCCGACGAAGGCCTCTAGCGCAGCCTTCACATCAGAGCGGGTGGCTGCTACCGGACAGGTCTTCAGCACGACGCCTTCGGCATCTGCCGTAGCGGTGGTGACACCGAGCTGCACGGTCGCGACATAGCGCTTGTCGGCGTTGAGCAGTTCGCCGGAAAACTTCGTCGCTTCACCAAAACACAGAGGCAGCAGACCGGTAGCCAAGGGGTCCAGCGTCCCCGTATGTCCGGCCTTTTCGGCATTGAAAAGCCGCCGGGCCGCCTGCAGGGCGTGATTCGATGAAAGCCCGAGCGGCTTGTCCAACAGCAGCACGCCATCGAGCTGGCGACGCTTGGGTCGGCCTTCTTCGCGACGCGGCGCGTTCACTCGTCTTGCAGCTTCTTGTCAGATTCCACCGCCTCGTCGATCAGTTTCGAGAGGCGCGCACCTTCCTGAACCGAAGGGTCAAAGATGAAATGCAGCTCAGGAATATGATGAATGCGAATCCGGCGACCCAGTTCCCGGCGCAGGAAGCTGGCGGAATGCTTGAGCCCCTGGTCGATCATCTCGTTGGATGCCGGATCTGCCAGCGACGTATAGAACACCTTGGCATGCGCATAGTCGGCGGTGACTTCGACAGCGGTCAACGTCACCAGCGTCAGCTTCGGCGCTATGCGCAAATCCTTGAGATGGAAGCGCAGCAAATCCGCCAGTTCGCGTCGAATCTGCTCGGAAACGCGGTCAGAACGCGCATAACCATGCCCGATGTCATTGAAGTTCTTGAGGCTCAAGCCGCACTCAAAGCCTTCCCTGACCTCGCGGACGTCGTCCTTGAAACGCTTGAGCGAATCCAGTTCGCCCGTATGCACCACGGCATTGTTGCGCAGCAGCCGCACCGAGGCATTACGCTTGACCAGCCCGGACAGTACCATGCAGCCGGCGACCGCGCCGATCCGGGAAATCCGGAAGACTTGGCGAATCTCGACCAGGCCGAGAATGACTTCCTTCTTCTCCGGAGCCAGCATGCCGGACAGCGCCGCCTTCACCTCATCGACCGCCGCATAGATGATGTTGTAATAGCGGATATCCACGCCAAGACTCTCGGCGGCCTTGCGCGCGCCAACGTCAGCGCGGGTATTGAAGCCGATGACCACGGCCTTGGACGCCGCCGCCAGATTCACGTCGGATTCGCTGATGCCGCCGACACCGGCGTGGACGATGGTGACCTTGACCTCGCCCGTCGACAGCTTGTTCAGGGACTGCACCAAGGCTTCCTGCGAACCCTGTACGTCCGCCTTGATGATCAGCGGCAAGGTCCTGACCTCGCCCTCGGCCATTTGTTCGAACATGGTTTCCAGCTTCGCGGCCTGCTGCTTTGCCAGCTTGACGTCGCGGAACTTGCCTTGACGGAACAGCGCGATTTCGCGCGCCTTGCGCTCGTCGAGCAGGACCATGCCTTCATCGCCGGCTGCCGGAACATCGGTGAGACCCTGAATTTCCACCGGAATCGCAGGGCCTGCCGAATCAACCGACTTGCCGTTCTCATCCAGCATGGCGCGCACGCGTCCGAACACGGCGCCGACCAGCAGCACATCGCCACGGCGCAGGGTTCCCGACAGCACCAGAATAGTGGCTACCGGGCCCTTGCCCTTATCCAGGCGCGCCTCGATAACGAGCCCCTTGGCCGGTGCATCCACGGGCGCCATGAGTTCCAGCACCTCGGCCTGCAACAGCACTTGTTCCAGCAATGCGTCGATGCCTTCTCCGGTCTTGGCCGAGACACCGACAAAGGGCGAATCACCACCGTATTCTTCCGGCACTACACCCTCGGCGACCAGTTCCTGCTTGACGCGCTCCAGATTGGCATCAGGCTTGTCGATCTTCGTAACCGCCACGATCAAGGGCACGTTGGCGGCCTTGGCGTGATGAATGGCTTCCTTGGTCTGCGGCATGACGCCGTCGTCGGCTGCCACTACCAGAATGACCAAGTCCGTTGCCTTGGCACCGCGCGCGCGCATTGCCGTGAAAGCCTCGTGGCCCGGCGTGTCAAGGAAAGTGATCATGCCGCGAGGCGTTTCGACGTGATAGGCGCCGATGTGCTGCGTAATGCCTCCCGCCTCGCCATGGGCAACGCGGCTCTTGCGGATATAGTCGAGCAGCGATGTCTTGCCGTGGTCGACGTGACCCATGACGGTGACCACCGGAGCGCGTGGCAATTGCACCACATCCTTGTGCTCGCCTTCGTCAGCGAGGAAGGCATCCGGATCGTCGAGCTTTGCGGCGAATGCCAGATGGCCCATTTCCTCGACCACGATCATCGCGGTTTCCTGATCGAGTACCTGATTGATGGTAACCATCGACCCCATCTTCATGAGCGTCTTGATGACTTCAGTGGCCTTGACAGTCATCTTGTGCGCGAGGTCGGCAACGGAAATTGTTTCCGGGACATGGACTTCGCGAACGATGGCCTCGACCGGCTGCTGCGCCGGCGAATCCTCGGCATGACCATGACGGCCGTGGCGCCCGCCACCCTTGGAACCGCGCCAGCCGGAAGTACCCGCGTCGCCGCGGGTCTTGATCGCACGCCGCTTGGCGGCGTCATCCTTCCATGCATCCTTCTTCGCCGGTTTGGCTTTGCCGTCCTCTGGCTTCGCAGCCGGCTTGTGGATCGTGCCGGATACGCCGGCCGCGGCCGCAGCCTCCTTGACCTTCTTGGCCTCTGCAGCGGCCAATAACGCCGCCTGCTCCGCAAGTCGAGCTTCGGCATCGGCGCGAGCGCGGGTCTCGCGGTCGTTCTTTTCCTTGAACTCGGCCGCCTGAATTGCGGAAAGTTTGCCTTGACGCTGTGTTTCAGCCTCGCGCAAGGCCTTCTGCGCCGGGTCGATCACCGACTTGGTGGTCGAAGCCCGCTTTACTACCGGCGCTTCAACGACTGGAATCTCCACCACCGGAGCAACGACCTCTGCCACTACTACAACTACAGGAGGCGCCACTTCGACGACCGGAACGGGTTCCGGAGCGACGACCGCGACAGGCTCAACCGCAACAACTTCGACAGGGACTTCAGCAGCGGCTTCAGCCGCGAGTTCGCTGGCGTCGCGCTTGACGAACACGCGCTTCTTGCGAACCTCAACCTGAATCGTGCGGGCCTTGCCCGTGGAATCAGAGGCCCTGATCTCGCTGGTCTGCTTGCGTGTCAGGGTGATCTTGGCCTTGGGCGCCGCTTCGCCATGCGACTTGCGCAGATAGTCGAGCAGCCGTGTCTTGTCCTGCTCGGACAAGGTGTCGTTGGATGCCTCCTTGCTGACGCCGGCCTTGGTCAGTTGCTCCAGCAATGCTGGCGCCGGCATTTTCAGCTCGGTAGCGAATTGGGAAACAGTCATCAAAGCCATGCGGTACCTCTCACTCTTCTTCGGCGAACCAGTGGGCACGCGCAACAGTAATCAGCGCCGTCGCCCGCTCGGCATCGATGCCGGTCATTTCAATCAACTCGTCGGTCGCCAGGTCCGCCAGTGAATCACGCTCGGTGATGCCGTTCTTGGCCAGCTTTGCTGCCAGCGGCTTGTCCATACCCTCAAGCGACAGCAGGTCGTCAGCGACCTTCTCCAGTTGCTCTTCGTCAACAATCGCATCGGTCAGCAGCACGTTGCGCGCACGCTCGCGCAGTTCGGTCACCGTCGCCTCATCGAAGGCATCGATTTCGAGCATCTCGGCCAAAGGAACGTAAGCGATTTCTTCCAGCGTGGAAAAACCTTCCTCAATCAGGATGTTCGCAACCTCCTCATCAACGTCAAGCTTCGCGATGAACAGGGCGCGGATCGAGCTATGCTCGGTTTCAGACTTCGACTGGGACTCTTCAATGGTCATCAGATTGATCGTCCAGCCGGTCAGCTCAGAAGCCAGCCGCACGTTCTGACCGCCACGACCGATGGCGATGGCGAGGTTGTCCTCATCGACCACGACATCCATCGCATGCTTTTCTTCATCGACGACGATGCTCTGCACCTCGGCCGGGGCCAGTGCGCCGATGACGAACTGCGCCGGATCGGCCGACCAGAGGATGATGTCTACACGCTCCCCTGAAAGTTCATTGGTCACTGCCGTGACACGCGAACCGCGCATACCGACGCAGGTACCGATCGGGTCAACGCGCGGATCGTTCGACTTGACGGCAATCTTGGCGCGCATGCCTGCATCGCGGGCCGCCGCCTTGATTTCGAGCAGGCCATCTTCGATTTCCGGCACTTCCAGTTCGAACAGCTTCATGATGAACTCAGGGGCCGTGCGCGACAGGATCAGTTGCGGTCCTCTCGCCTGGCGATCGATTTTCATCAGCCAGGCACGCACGCGATCACCGGGGCGCAGGTTTTCCTTGGGGATCATCTGGTCGCGCGGCAACAACGCCTCGATTCGCCCGGCCTCGATGATGGCGCTGCCGCGCTCCATGCGCTTGACGGTGCCACTGACCAGGAATTCCTTGCGGTCGAGAAAGTCATTCAGCAGCTGCTCGCGTTCGGCATCGCGGATCTTCTGAACGATCACCTGCTTCGCCGCCTGCGCGCCGATACGACCGAAATCGACGGGCTCGAGCCCTTCCTCGATGAAGTCTTCGAGCATGATGTCGGAGATTTGCAGTTGCGCAGCGGTCAGGCCGATCTGCTGTTCGGGATTCTCGACCATGTCGTCGGCAACCACCAGCCAGCGGCGGAAGGCCTCGTATTCGCCGGTCTCGCGATCGATTTCCACGCGTACGTCGGCTTCGTCATTGGTGCGCTTCTTTGTCGCAGACGCCAACGCCATTTCCAGCGCGCCAAAAACGATGTCCCGCGGAACGTTTTTCTCGCGGGCCAAGGCATCGACCAACAGCAGCAATTCACGGCTCATGTGAGTCCTCCAGCATTAATCAGAACTTCGGCACCAGGCGCGCCCGATCGATATTCTCGAGCGCAAACTGATGCACTGTGTCATTCATTCGCAGACATACCATTTCAACACCCGCCTCGTCCTTCAACCCCTCCAGCAGGCCGCTGAAGTTGCGCTGGTTGCCCAGCGGAACGCGCAGCTTGAGTTGCACCTCCTGCCCGGCAAAGCGCCGAAAGTCAGCCGCCTTTACCAACGGGCGATCAAGTCCGGGAGAGGAAACTTCAAGGCGGTCGTAGTCAACGTTCTCGACCAGGAACACGCGACTGAGCTGACTGCTCACGGCGGCACAGTCTTCGACGCTGATGCCGCTCTTTTTTGCTTGTTCGCTTTCCGGCCTGTCGATAAAGACGCGCAGCATCCGGGCACGCGGACTGGTCTCGAATTCAACCAGTTCGTACCCTAGCCCAACAACAGTCGTCTCAATCAATTCAAGCAGTTGCATGAAAACTCACAAACGCATCGCACAAATAGAAAATGGGCCAAAAAGCCCATTCCTTCTCTCTCCCGAGAACACGGTGCCAACCAAAGCCAAAAGATTATAGCAGAGGCGTCATTGCTCCGCAAAACGAAGTTTCAGTGAAGTTTCAGCGATCAACCCGATGTGCCGTCGACTTCATCGTCGCCGTCGAACTCATCATCAACGCCGCCACCGGCGTAGGGACCGGACCCTCCCGGCGCGGTGGTCTTGTGCTCCGGCGGCAGCAGCTTCAAAAGTTCCTGTACCTCGCCAGGCTCCAGATCGTTGCATTGACCGCGCTTGAGGCGTGGCGAGAGATGCACCGGGCCATAGCGTACGCGCATCAAGCGACTGACCATCAGGCCGACAGCCTCGAACATGCGTCGCACTTCACGGTTGCGCCCTTCCGACAGCACCACGCGATACCAGCGATTGGAACCTTCGCCGCCCGCCTCCACGATCAGACTGAAGCTGGCCAGACCATCCTCAAGTTCAACGCCCTTGCGCAAACGCTCAAGCATTTCAGGCGTCGCCTCTCCCAGAATGCGGACGGCGTATTCGCGCTCGATCTCGTAGCGCGGATGCATCATGCGATTGGCCAGGCTGCCGTCATTGGTAAATAGCAGCAGGCCGCAGGAGTTGAAGTCCAGCCGGCCAATGGAAATCCATCGTCCGGTCTTCAGCCGCGGCAATTTGGCGAACACACTGGGGCGACCTTCCGGATCGTCCTTGGAAACAATCTCGCCTTCGGGCTTGTGATAGACCAGCACACGCGGCGCGCGCAAACCGAACTTGAGTTGCACCAGCTTGCCGTTGACGCGAATCTTGTCCTCCGGCCCGACACGCTGACCCACGTGTGCCGGCTGGCTGTTGACGCTGACCCGTCCGGCAACGATCCATTCCTCGAGCTCGCGCCGCGAACCGTAGCCGGCATCAGCGAGCGCCTTGTGCAACTTGGGCGGGTCGATGAAGACCGCCTCGTTACGACGTTTTGCGTGGGCCGGCAGAGACGATCCACCGCGAACCCGCGGGGCATCGCTCTGCGGCCGTGGAGACCCTTGCGGCGACCGGAACGGGCTAGCCTTGCGCGTCTGGCGTGGCGGGACGTTCCGGTTCGCGTTCGGTGAGGTCGAGTTGCCCGTCGGCGGCGGATTCGGCTGATCGCTGCTCTGGCGCTTGCCCTGATCCTGCGTGCTCGACACCCGACTCTTCGGCTTCCGGCTCCCGGACCGGGGAGGCTTCGGGGATTGCGGCTTGTCCAAGATCCATCACCCTTTCAATTTCAGTCAGCGGCGGCAGTTCAGTGAGACTGCGCAAACCCAGGTCGTCGAGAAACCGTCTTGTCGTTGCATACAACGCCGGTCTCCCGGGTGCATCGCGGTGGCCCACTGCATCGATCCAGCCACGCCCTTCAAGCGTCTTCAGAATATTCGGCGACACGGCCACGCCGCGTACGTCTTCAATGTCACCGCGGGTCACCGGCTGGCGATAGGCGATGATTGCCAGCGTTTCCATCACCGCACGCGAATACTTCGGCGGCTTGTCGTTCTTGAGCCGATCTATGTAGGACTGGTACTCCGGGCGGGTCTGGAAGCGCCAGCCAGAGGCCAACTGCACCAGTTCCGCGCCCCGAGTTGCCCAATCCCGGCGCAAGTCGTCAAGCAGTGTACGCCAGGTATCGTCGTCGAACTCCTGATCGAAGAGCTTTTTCAGCTCTGACAGGGGCAATGGCTCGCTGGCCACCAGCAGGGCGGTTTCCAGCACACGTTTGTAATCTTCGGGTTTATACAGCGGCAGCATCGGGAAGTTTCACGTAAATGGGCGCCATGGCCTCGTTCTGGGTAATTTCGATGAGTGCCTCGCGCGCCAGTTCGAGCAGGGCGAGAAAGCTCACCACCAGCCCCTGGGCGCCCAGGGTCTGGTCGAACAACT
>JAPLRA010000096.1 GCA_026399445.1 Sulfuritalea sp. | reverse complement strand
ACGCTTCAGCGCCTACCGGCGCGGCACCGACTTCATCCAGCGCCATGTCTTTCCCGGCGGCATGCTGCCTTCGCCCGCGGTGTTCGAGCGCCGTGCCGCCAGCGCCGACTTTCAGGTTCGCGAGCGTTTCGCCTTCGGCGGCGACTATGCGCGCACCCTGGCGCACTGGCACCGCAACTTCGATGCGGCCTGGCCGGAGATTGCGGCGCAGGGATTCGACGAGCGTTTCCGGCGGCTTTGGCGCTTCTACCTGGCGTATTGCGAGGCCGGCTTCCGCGCCGGTGCGACCGACGTTTATCACTTCCTTCTGGAAAATCGACGTGAATGAATAGGCCGATCCGCGACTGGCGCGAACAGCGCGTCTGGATCATCGGCGCCTCGTCCGGTATCGGCCGCGCGCTGGCCGAGGCCTTGCTGGAGCGCGGCGCACGCGTTGCCGTTTCGGCGCGCCGCGAGGACGCCTTGCACATGCTCGCCGCAGCGAGGCCGAAAGCCACGGTGATGGCTTTCGACCTGACCGACCGCGCTGCATTTGCGCGCGCAGGACGATCTGTACCAGGGCTGGGGCGGCATCGACCTCGTGGTATTCAGCGCCGGTGCTTATGCGCCGATGCGCGCCTGGGAGCTTGATCCGGCGCGTCTCGACGAGATGCTCGACATCAACCTGCGGGCGCCGATGGCGGCTGCGGCACATC
Source organism: Sulfuritalea sp. (assembly GCA_026399445.1). Taxonomy (GTDB): domain Bacteria; phylum Pseudomonadota; class Gammaproteobacteria; order Burkholderiales; family Rhodocyclaceae; genus Sulfuritalea. The sequence goes on along the minus strand of JAPLRA010000096.1, from coordinate 21,440 downwards.
TGATTCCCCTGCTGCTGAAGCAGGGTGGCGGTTCCATCGCATTTGTCGCCAGTGTCGCCGGCTATCGCGGCCTGCCCAAGGCTGCGGCCTATGGCCCGACCAAGGCGGCGCTGATCAACTTCGCCGAAACTCTGTATCTCGATCTTGCGCCGCGCAGGATTTCGGTGTTTCTCATCAACCCCGGCTTCGTCGCCACGCCGATGACGGCCGGCAACGATTTCGCCATGCCGGCGCTGATCACTCCGCAACAGGCCGCCGAGGAAATCATTGCCGGATTCGCCCGCGGCGGTTTCGAGATTCACTTTCCACGCAGGTTCACCCACTGGCTGAAACTGCTGCGCCTGTTACCCTACCGACTCTATTTTTCGCTGGTGCGGCGCTTTACCAGGCTGTGAGCGGGAGACCACCATGAACGATCTGAAGCCCCTGATCCACTGGTTCGAACATTTGACTCTGGACACGCTCGACCAGATCCCGCAGTTCTACGCCGTGGATGCCGAGTTCAAGGATCCGTTCAACGAAGTGCGCGGCGCCGAATCGATTCAGCACATCTTTCGCCATATGTTTTCGCAAGTGGCGGAACCGCGCTTCGTGGTGGGTAGCAGCTTCATTGGCGACGACGGGGTGATGCTCCTGTGGGACTTTCATTTTCGCAACCGCGCCCCGTTGCCGCAGAAGGCCATGACGGCTCGTGGCGCGACCCATCTGCGTTTCGACGCCGCAGGAAAGATCGTGCTGCATCGCGACTATTGGGATGCCGCCGAAGAGCTGTACGCAAAATTGCCGCTGATCGGCTGGGTGATGCGCGGCCTGCAGCGGATGGGGCGAACCTGAAGCATGGACAAGATTGACGCAATCGTCGTCGGGGCGGGGCTGGCCGGACTCAACTGCGCGCGCGAACTGGTGCGGCAGGGGCGGTCGGTGCGCCTGCTCGAGGCAGGCGCGACGGTTGGCGGCCGGATCCGTACCGATCTCCATAAGGGCTATCGGCTCGATCGTGGCTTCCAGGTGCTGCAGACGGCCTATCCGGAGGCGCGCAGTGCGCTGGATTTGTCGGCACTTGATTTGCGGGCGTTCGTTCCCGGCGCACTGATCCGCTTCGAGGGGCGTTTCCACCGGATTGCCGATCCGTGGCGCCAGCCTCTGACCGCTCTTGGCACGCTGTTCTCGCCGGTCGGTACGCTGGCCGACAAATGGCGAATGGCGCTGCTGCGCCGGCAGGTGATGTCGGCCAGCATTGATCAGATCTACGCCCGTCCCGAAACAACGACCGGTGCTCGCCTGCGCGAACTCGGTTTCAGCGACGCCATTGTCGACCGCTTCTTCCGGCCATTTCTTGCCGGCGTGTTCTTCGATTCTGCGCTGTCCGTATCGAGCCGTGCCTTCGAATTCTGTTTTCGAGCCTTCGCGGCCGGTGATACGGCCGTACCGGCGACCGGCATGGGAGCGATTCCGGCCCAACTGTTGGCGGCCTTGCCCGCCGGCACCTTGCGCACCGGCGCACGCGTCACCGGGCTGAGCGAGGGCGGCGTCACGCTCGAAACCGGTGAGCGCATTGCGGCGAAGGCCATCGTGCTGGCCACCGATGGCGTCGCGACGGCGCGTTTGCTCGGCGACGAAGCCGTGCCCGGCACACGGGGCACCACCTGCCTCTACTTTGCCGCCGATGCGCCGCCGATCGATGAACCGATTCTGGTGCTCAACGCGACAGGAAACGGTCCGGTGAGCAGTCTGGTGGTGCCGACGCTGTTATCCCGCGACTATGCGCTAGCCGGTGATGCCCTGATCGCGATTAACGTTCTTGGCATTCCCGCGGATGATGATGCGACGCTGGAAGCCGCGGTACGCGCTCAAATGAGATATTGGTTCGGTGCGGCAGTCGACAGCTGGCGCCACCTCAAGACCTTTCGCATTCCCGATGCACTGCCGCTGCAAACGCCTCCCGTCGACAACCCGCGCTACCGCGATCCGCGGCGAGCCGATTGGCTGTACGTTTGCGGCGAATACGGCAATGCCCCGACGATCAATTGGGCCCTTTACTCGGGCCGGCGTGCGGCGGAGGCGCTCATCGCGGCAAGCGAACCGCGGCCGACAATGGTCTGATGATTCCGTATCCGCGTGTCTATGATCTGTCTGGTGTCGACAACATAACGGACGTTCACTGGTGATATCCGGATAGGTAGTGAGCGACTGCAGCAGGCCGATTGCTGAAACTCATGCCTCAAAACCAACCCATTTGGCGTCCTCCGCTCCCGGTTCAAATCGGCAGGTTGGATCTCTATTTGCCCGATGGACTCGTTGTGTCATTCACCGGATGCGCTCGCTCGAAGTCACCCTTTGACTTCTCATAGGCAGCCTTCCGTTTCTCGATCATGGCCTTCACGGCGGCATCTTTGCCGAGACTTTCCATGAAACTCTCCTCGATGTCCGGGAGGGCTGCTCTGCTGGGAAACTCCCTGCTGCACTCCTTGGCCAACTCGAAGACCACCCTTTTTACCAGCAACCTGTAGCTCTCCCCGGTGGGGCACTTAGCGCCTTCGTCGGGGAATAGCTGCGATGGCGGGCAGTAGACGCCTTCTTGGACGGTACTGGCTACCGCTTCCTTGCCCTGTGGAGATGCCCTTTGGACCATGCACGTCACCAGAGGCGTTTCCTTGGCGGGTTCAGCGCGCACCCCGGATGAGCCCACTATGGCTGCACCCATCACGAGGGTAGCGATGACGAGGGTCTTCACCCTGTCTCGCGCTGTACTTGTGTTTTTTACTTCCTGCATTGCTTCCATTCCTCCTTGTTTTTCCTCTTTGTCATGCTGTACAGGGGAATGGTGTGGCCATCCCGGCCTGCGAATACAAGCTCAATCGCGAGGCAGGAGAGCCCCTCGTACCAGCGCCGCTCCGACGCCGTTGATGCGCACCCGCTTGGCGCGGGAGGTGTCGCCGCTGACCAGGCTGATCGACGCCTTGGCGACGCCGAACTGGCGGGACAGAAACGCGATCAGGCAGGCATTGGCCTTGCCGTCCACCGGCGGCGCGGCGAGGCGAATCTTCAGCGCTTCACCGTGCAGGCCTGCCACTTCGGTTTTCTTCGCGCCCGGCTGGATGTGCAGCCGCAGCGTCACGCCTTGGTCGTCGGCGACCAGCCAGGTCATGAAAGCAGCATCAGGGGCAGCACGTTGTTGCGCAGGCTGGCGACCACGAACAATGCTATTTGCAGCAGCAGCAGCAAGGCCAGCGGCGACAGATCCACGCCCCCAATCGGAGGAATGACGCGGCGAAACGGCCGCAGCAGCGGCCGCGTCAGCGTGTTGAACACCTCGGCCAGCGGCGCGTAGGGATTCACCCAGGAAAACACTGCCGACACCAGCACGGCCCCCATCACCAGGTACAGGCTGATCTTCGCCACTTCCAGCAGCGCCAGCACGGCAACCACAAGAGTCGGCGCTGGCGACACGGCGAGCAGCACCCCGGAAAGGCCCAGTGCGATCCCCTGATAGACCACTTGCCACAGCCAGGCCAGCAGCAGGCTCGCCATGTCCAGACCAAACAGACCGGGAATCAGGCGGCGCACCGGGCACACCATCCAGTCGGTGACGGCAACGACAAATTGCCCCAGCGGGTTGCGGAACGGCGTGCGCGCCCATTGCATCGCGAAGCGCACCAGCAGGGCCAGGGTCAGGAAACCGCAGACGGTATCGAGGACGAAAAGGATGATCTGTACCAACATCAGTCTTTACCCAGAATGTCGCCGAGTTCCCGGCCGCGCGTCTCGGCCGCCATGATGCCGTGTTCGATGGCGCCGGCAATGCCGCTGGCGCCAAACGACAACAGCGCGGCTTCGGTGGTCCCGCCCTTGGAAGTTACCCGCTCGCGCAGTGTCGAGATCGGCTCGTTGCTCTGCTCCGCTAGGTGAGTTGCGCCGAGGAAGGTTTCGACGGTCAGCTGTCGTGCGCTGCGGGCATCAAAACCCAGTTTGAGCGCAGCAGTTTCCATGGCCTCGAGGAAATAGAACACATAGGCCGGTCCGCTGCCGGAAACCGCAGTGACGGCGTCCATTTTTTCCTCACTGTCGATCCACACCGTGCTGCCTACGGCCTTGAGAATCCTTTCGGCCGTGGTGCGTCCTTCCAGATCCACGCTCGGGTCGGCGCACAAGCCGGTAATGCCGGCGCCGATCAGGGCCGGCGTGTTGGGCATGGTGCGCACCAGCTTGCGGTAATTGCCCAGCCAACGCGAAATGTCTGCCATGCGCAGGCCGGCGGCAATGCTCACCACCAGCTGATCGGTGAGCTTGCCGCACAGCGGCGCGACGGCTTCCCTGAGTTGCTGCGGCTTGACCGCAAGAACCAGAATCTCGCAGTTGAGCGCTGCCGCATCAACCGCGGCCGCACAGCGCACGCCAAAGGCCTCGGTGAGTTTGTCGCGCGATTCCTCAAACGGTTCAACCACCTGTATGCCGGCAGCCGAAAAGCCCTGTTTGCGCAAGCCGCCGATAAGGGCGACGGCCATGTTGCCACCGCCAATGAATGTGATTTTCATGGGTACTGCCTTTCTCCGAAAATCGCCGTGCCGATGCGCAACAGCGTGCTGCCTTCCATTATCGCCGCTTCCAGATCGTGGCTCATGCCCATCGACAGGGTGTCGAGTTCCATGGGCAGCGAATCGCGCAGGCGGCGCAGAATCGCGAACTGCTGACGCTGCCTGAGCGGGTCCGCGCTGGGTTCTGGAATCGCCATCAGGCCGCGCAGGCGGAGTCCGGGCAGGGTCGCCAGGGCGCGGGCCAGAGCGGCGGCCTGGTCCGGGTCGCAGCCGCTCTTCGAAGCCTCGCCGGAGACATTCACCTGGAGGCATATCTGCAGCGGGGCCATGTCCGGTGGGCGCTGGGCGGAGAGCCGTTCGGCAATTTTGAGGCGGTCCACAGAGTGCACCCAGGCGAAGTTTTCGGCGACCAGGCGTGTCTTGTTACTCTGCAGCGGGCCGATGAAGTGCCATTCCAGGTCAGGGTCCGGCCTCAGGCTGGCTAGTTCAGCTTTCTTGTCGATCGCTTCCTGCACATAGTTCTCGCCAAAGGCGAGTTGTCCCGCGGCGATCGCCTCTCTTATGCTGGCCGCGGGCCAGGTCTTCGAAACAGCCAGCAGCCGCACCGATTCCAGCGGCCGCCCGGCGGCAATGCAGGCAGCGGCAATGCGTGCACGCACAGCTTGCAAGTTGGCGGCGATTGTTGTCATATAGCGTCTTTAAAGTATATCGCACCCCTCTACAGGAAAGCGCTCATGGACATCACCGAACTGCTCACCTTTGTTGTCAAGAACAAGGCGTCCGACTTGCACCTGTCGTCCGGCATGCCGCCGATGATTCGTGTTCATGGCGACGTGCGGCGCATCAACTTGCCGGCCATGGAGCACAAGGATGTGCATGCCATGATTTATGACATCATGAATGACGGGCAGCGAAAAGTTTACGAGGAAAATCTCGAGTGCGACTTTTCCTTTGCGGTACCGAACCTGGCGCGCTTCCGCGTTAACGCCTTCGTCCAGAACCGGGGGGCGGCTGCAGTGATGCGGACGATTCCGTCGAAGATTCTTTCGTTGGAGGATCTCAAGGCGCCGAAGATTTTCGAAGAACTGGCCGACTACCCGCGCGGCCTGGTGCTGGTGACCGGGCCGACCGGCTCGGGTAAGTCGACCACGCTGGCAGCGATGGTCGATCACAAGAACAATGTCGAATACGGCCACATCCTGACCGTCGAGGACCCGATCGAATTCGTGCATGAGTCGAAGAAGTGCCTGATCAACCAGCGCGAGGTCGGCCCTCACACCCTGTCTTTCAACAACGCCTTGCGCTCCGCCCTGCGCGAAGATCCGGACGTGATTCTGGTCGGCGAAATGCGCGACCTGGAAACCATCCGGCTGGCCATGTCCGGCGCCGAAACCGGTCACCTGGTGTTCGGTACGCTGCACACCTCCTCGGCGGCGAAGACCATCGACCGGATCATCGACGTGTTCCCCGCCGCAGAAAAGGAAATGATTCGCGCCATGCTGTCGGAGTCGTTGCGGGCGGTTATCTCGCAGACCCTGTGCAAGACCATGGACGGTACGGGGCGCGTGGCCGCGCACGAAATCATGGTCGGCACGCCGGCCATCCGCAACCTGATCCGCGAAGCCAAGGTGGCGCAGATGTACTCGGCGATTCAGACCGGCCAGCAGTTCGGCATGCAGACGCTGGACCAGAATTTGTCGGATCTGGTCAAGAAAAAAATCATCGCACCGAGCGAAGCGCGCGCCAAAGCGGCGAACAAGGACAATTTCCCCGGCTGATGCCGGGGAAATTGTCCTGACGGACAAGTTACACCCGCCCCTCCCTTCCTCCCCTCACAGGGAGGTGACTAAGTTGGATCGCCGCGTTGCGGCTCGAATTGATTGACGAGGAAAATCATGGAACGCGATGAAGGCCTGAAATTCATGTACCAGCTTCTGACGATGATGATGCAGAAGAAGGGCTCGGACTTGTTTATTACCTCCGGTTTCCCGCCGGCCATGAAGATCGACGGCAAGATGACGCCGGCGACCACGCAACCGTTGTCGTCCCAGCACACGCAGGAGTTGGCGCGGGCGATCATGAACGACAAGCAGGCCGCCGAATTCGAGGCGACCAAGGAATGTAATTTTGCGATCTCGCCCGCCAGCATCGGGCGCTTCCGCGTCAATGCCTTCATGCAGCAGGGGCGCGTGGGCATCATTCTGAGAACCATCAACGTGCAGATTCCCGAAATGGAGGATCTCAAGCTGCCGCCGGTTCTCAAGGACGTGGTCATGACCAAGCGCGGCCTGGTGCTGTTTGTTGGCGGCACGGGTTCGGGCAAATCAACCTCGCTGGCGGCGATGATCGGCTATCGCAACCAGAACAGTTATGGTCACATCATCACCATCGAAGACCCCGTCGAATATGTTCACGACCATCGCAACTGCGTGATTACGCAGCGCGAGGTGGGCGTCGATACCGATTCATGGGAAATCGCGCTGAAGAATACCCTGCGCCAGGCGCCCGACGCATGGGAAATCGCGCTGAAGAATACCCTGCGCCAGGCGCCCGACGTCATCCTGATCGGTGAAATCCGTGATCGGGAGGTGATGGAACATGCCATCGCTTTTGCTGAAACCGGCCACTTGGCGATGGGCACGCTGCACGCCAACAACGCCAACCAGGCGATTGACCGGATCATCAACTTCTTCCCGGAAGAGCGCCGGCCTCAGCTGTTGATGGATCTTTCGCTCAACCTCAAGGCCATCGTCTCGCAGCGCCTGATTCCCGTTAAGGAAGGCAAGGGCCGCGCGGCGGCGGTGGAGGTGCTGCTCAACTCGCCGTTGATTGCCGACCTGATCTTCAAGGGTGAGATTCATGAAATCAAGGAGATCACGAAGAAGTCGAAGGAACTCGGTACGAAAACCTTCGACATGGCGCTCTTCGATCTGTTTGAAGAAGGTCGCATCAGCTACGACGATGCCTTGCGTTTCGCCGATTCGATGAACGAAGTGCGCCTGATGATCAAGCTGCACAGCAAGCAGTCGCAGGAAATGGATCGCAACACCGGAATCCAGCATCTGGATATCGTATAATCATATTTTACCGGTCTCCGCAGCCTCGCTGCCGGGGGCGCGCGGCACGCGGCGTGGCGGCGTGTATTGCAGGTGTCATCGCAAGCAATGATCGCTGATCCGCTGGAACGCGTCCCCCACCTCGAATGCCGCGCGGCATTGGAAGACATTGTTCATCTGACACGGAAGGTTTGCCTCATGTGGGGAACCCCGGAGTTGGATACCTTTCTCAGCCGGCTGATCATGGACGCGCGGGATGGCGATCGCAAGGGATTGCCAATCGAGGTCGCTACCGAGGTCTTGTTCTTGGCGCAGACCAACAAGATTGTCCGGGCCACCGATATGGCGAAAAAGCTGAACGTGCGCGTCGAGGAGGCTTACCGTCTGGTCGATGAAGGTGATCAGGCGCGCCTGCAAGTCGACGCATTCGATGATCCGATGGTTTCACGCGACACGATAACCCGAGGAAATCGCGCAGCCGACCCCGTGGCAAGACGCTCGTCCTCAACCGGTAGTCAGGTGCAGGGTCTGGGCGAGTTGTTGATGATGCTGGTGCGCAGCAAGTGGCTGGCGTGGTCGATTGTTCTGGTGCTGGGCGCCAAGTTTGTCTGGCCGACGGTCAAGGTCCTGGTCTGAGCCCTGCTGAAACAGGCGCTATCCGCGCCGGCTGCCGGCGACAACTTCGATGTTGTACAGACGACATTCCAGCGCCCCGTTGTAGAGCGGAATCTTGCGCGAGGTCTGGAGCCGGATCAGCTTCGGCAATCTTGTGTCGGCGGACAGAAACCAGCAGTTCCAGCCGGTGAAGCGCTGCTTGAGCGCGTCGCCCAGCGCCGGATAAAAGGCAGCCAGTTCCTCTTCGCTGCCCAGTCGTTCGCCATAGGGTGGATTCGCTACCATCACTCCCGCCGGCGCCGGTGCCGGCCGCGTCAGCAGATCGGCCTGCTGCAGCGTCACCAGATCATCCAGCCCGGCCCCGGCCAGATTCTGCTGCGTGCGGGCGACGGCATCGGCCGAAATGTCGCTGCCGAAAAGCGGCAGGGCAACGGCTTCGCGACGGCGCTCGGCCGCTTCGCGTTGCAGCTTGCGCCAGAGGCCGGCGTCGAAGGACTTGAGATGTTCAAAGCCGAAATCGCCGGGCTCGCGTGACAGCCCTGGTGCGTCGTCGAGGCACATCTGGGCGGCTTCGAGGAGGAAGGTGCCGCTGCCGCACATCGGATCGAGCAGCGGCGTGCCGGGTTGCCAGCCCGACAGGCGCAGGATGCCGGCCGCAAGGTTTTCCTTGAGCGGCGCGCCGACCTTGGCCAGCTTGTGGCCGCGCATGTAAAGCGGTTCGCCGGAGGTGTCGAGATAGAGGGTGGCTTGCTGTTCGGTGATGAAGAGGTGAATGCGAACCTCGGGATTTTTCGTATTCACGCTGGGGCGTCGGCCGGTTTCGGCGCGGAAGCGGTCACAGACGGCATCCTTGACCTTCAGGGTGATGAACTCGATGCTTTTGAGCGGCGAGCGGATCGCCGTGACGTAGACGCGGATCGAGCGATCGACGGAGAACAGCTTCGACCAGTCGATGTCGTAGGCCAGTTGATAGACCTCGGCTTCGTTGCGATAGCCGCCACGCGCGATGCGCCACAGGGCCCGCGTCGCGATACGCGATTCGAGGTTGATGCGATAGCCGGTTTCGAGGCTGCCATTGCAGCTGGCGCCGCCCGGAACGCTGGCAATGTCCTTGCCACCGGCAGCGGCGAGATCTTCGGCGAGCAGGGCTTCGAGCCCGCGCGGGCAGGTGGCGAAATAGTGGTTCATGTTCAGAAGGGTTTCACCACGACAAGAATGCAGATGACGATCAGTGCCAGCACCGGCACTTCGTTGAAGAAACGAAACCATACATGGGTCTTGGTCGAGCTCCCACTGGCGAACTCCGCGAGCAGCTTGCCGCACCAGACGTGATAGGCGATGAGACCTGTCACCAGCGTTGTCTTGGCATGCAGCCAGCCGCCGCTGAAGCCGAAGCCGAGCCATAGCCAAAGCCCCAGCCCTACCGCCAGCACGCCGATCGGCGTGACGAAGCGGAAAAGCTTTCTCGCCATCAACAACAGGCGCTCCCTTTCAGCCTTGCTTTCGGCCGGCACCATGGCCAGGTTTACAAAGATGCGCGGCAGATAGAAGAGTCCGGCGAACCAGCTCACCACGAAGATGATATGAAAGGCCTTTATCCAGAGCATGATGTTTCCTCGCTAACAGCGTTCGAGAGTCCGGCCGCCACCGTGGGATAGTGCAGGCGCAAACGCAACTCTCGCTTCATCCGTGTGTTGTCGAGGCGGCGTGACTCGTTCATGAACGACCACTGCATCGACGGTACCACTCGGCGAACCTCCTCGCGCGGCAGGCGCGGCGAGCGCGGCAAGGAAAAGGTATCGGCCAGCGTATCGAACCACTCGCCCATCGCCAGCGCCGAGTCGTCGTTGATGTTGTAGGCCCGATTCGGCCGTCCTCGCACCAGCGCGGCGATGCAGGCGCGACCGAGATCGTCGGCGTGAATGTGGTTGGTGTAGCTGTCCTCCTCGTGAAGCATCAGCGGCAGGCGCTTGTGCAGACGCTCCAGCGGCAGCCGGTCGGCCGCATAGATTCCCGGTGCGCGCAGGATGCTGACCCGACAGAGGCACCCCTGTTCGCGGCCGAAGCGGCGCAGGCGCTTTTCGGCATCCACCCGCCGTGCCGCGCGCGCCGACTGTGCGGCTGGCATGCGCGTCTCGCTTACCCGGGCGCCACCGCAATCGCCATAGACGCCACTGGTGCTGATGTAAACAAGTTGCCGTGGTAGACTTTTCCCGCGTTGAAGTATGGCGAGCAGATGCTGTGTTCGTGTATCTCCCGAGCCGTGAGGCGGCGGCGGCGCGCTGTGAATTACCGCGTCCGAAATGCCGGCCAGTCGTGTCAGGGTGTCAGGCTGGTCGAGATCGCCCTCGATCTGCGTGATGCCGAGCGCTGCCAGTAGCGGGTCGTGCTGCCGCACCAACGCCAGCACGTGCCAGCGCTGCACGAGCTGGGGCAACGCGCGGCGCATGACGTCACCGCAACCAATGATCAACAATCTACGCATCGGACAATTATCGCATGGCCCCAGTCGCCTCATTTCGCGTCACCTTGCAGCCCAGCGGGCATGCTTTCACCACCGACGGCAACGACTCCGTGTTGCAGGCGGCGCTCGATGCGGGTCTGACGCTGCCCTATGGCTGCCGCAACGGTGCCTGCGGGGCCTGCAAAGGCAAGGTCATCGACGGCCTGGTGGATCATGGTTTGGCGCAGGATCAGGCCTTGTCAACCGCTGATCGTGCCAGCGGCCTGGCACTGTTCTGTTGCGCGAAGCCGCTCTCCGACCTGGTGCTGGGATGCCGCGAAGTCGGCACGGCTAAGGACATCCCGGTCAAGATCATGCCCTGCCGGGTGCAGAAGATCGAGCGTGTCGCGGACGACGTGATTGTGCTGAGTCTCAAATTGCCAGCGAACGAGCGCCTGCAGTTTCTCGCCGGCCAATACATCGAGTTTCTGCTCAAGGACGGCAAGCGCCGCGCATTTTCCATCGCCAACGCGCCGCATGACGACGGCTTTCTCCAGTTGCATGTGCGCCGGATCGCCGGTGGCGAGTTTACCCGCCATGTTTTCGAGAGCATGAAGGAAAAGGACATCCTGCGCTTTCAGGGGCCCTACGGCAGCTTCTTCCTGCGCGAGGAATCGACCAAGCCGATGATTCTGCTCGCGGGCGGTACCGGCTTTGCGCCGATCAAGGCGCTGGTCGAGCATGCCATCCACAACCACATTACGCGACCCATGGAGATCTACTGGGGCGCGCGCAACCGGGCCGGGCTCTATCTGCCGGAGCTGCCCTCGGGCTGGGCGAGTGCTTACGACCTTGGCAGGGGCGCAGCGGGCTGGTCCATCGCGCGGTACTGGAGGACCACGCCGACCTTTCCGCGAATCAGGTCTATGCCTGCGGGGCGCCGGCCATGATCGATGCCGCGCGCGCCGAGTTTGTTGCCCGCGGCTTGCCGCCCGAGGAGTTTTTCGCCGATGCGTTCACGTTTGCTTCGCAACCGGAGGTCACCGCGCCATGATCACCCTCTACCAGTTTCCGCCGGCCTTCGGCTTGCCGAACGCCAGTCCCTTCTGCCTGAAGCTGGAGTTGTACCTGTGCATGACCGGGCTGCCCTACCGCAATCGTTACACCCTCGAATTGCACAAGGCGCCCAAGGGCAAATTGCCATGGATCGATGACGACGGCACGGCGGTGGCCGATTCGGGTTTGATCATCGTTTATCTGAAGGGCAAGTATGGCGACACTCTGGATCATGCGTTGACGCCGGTTCAGCGTGCGACAGCGCTAGCGATTACGCGCCTGCTCGAGGAACATCTTTACTGGACCGTGCTCCACGATCGATGGGTGTCTGCCGCGGGTTGGGAGCTGACACGACCGGGTTTCTTCGGCGCCATGCCGTGGCCGCTGCGGGTCATCGTTCCGATAGTGGCGCGACGCGGCATCCGTGCCGAGCTGCGCGGGCATGGCATGGGCCGTCACGCGCCGGAACAGATTCATGCGCTGGGCATTGCCGACGTCGATGCACTGGCAACGCTGCTCGGGGAGCAGGAGTACTTTCTAGGCTCGCAAGCAACGTCAGTCGATGCAGTTGCCGCCGCCTTCCTCGCCAACATTTTGATGGTGCCGCTGGAAACTCCGATCAAGCTCGCGGCGGCGGCGCATCCGAATCTCGTCGCCTATTGCCGGCGCATGGCGCAGCGGTATTTTCCAGAGGGCTATTCGCCCAGGTAGGCCGCGCGCACCCGCGAATCGGCAAGCAGCGCAGACGAAGTATCCGCCAGGGTGATCAGGCCGCTCTCCATCACGTAGCCGCGCGAGCAGACTTCCAGCGCGAGCCTGGCGTTCTGCTCGACCAGCAGGATCGTCATGCCCTCCGCGGCGACGGCGCGCACGACTTCAAACACCTTTTCCACCATCAGCGGCGCCAGCCCCATCGATGGTTCGTCGAGCAGCAGCAGACGGGTACGACCCATCAGCGCACGGCCGATGGCCAGCATTTGCTGTTCGCCGCCGGAAAGCGTGCCGGCCACTTGCGATGCGCGTTCCTTGAGGCGCGGCAGCAGGCCATAGACGCGCTCGAAATCGCTGGCGATGCCGGCGGCGTCACGGCGATGGTAAGCACCCATCGCCAGATTTTCCGCGACCGTCAGGCGGGCGAAAATGCCGCGGCCCTCGGGCACCAGTGCCAGGCCCGCCTTGAGAGTGGACGTCTTGCCGGCTCCGTTGGCGCCGATCAGGCAGACGATTTCGTTTTCCTCGACGACAAACGAGATGCCCTTTACGGCAGATATTCCGCCGTAATGAACCTGAAGGTTCAAGGCCTCAAGCAGTGCCTGTGCCAAGATAGGCCTCGATGACTTTGGGGTTGGCGCGCACCGCTTCGGGCACGTCCTCGGCGATTTTTTCGCCGTAGTCGAGCACGGCAACGCGATCGCACAGGCCCATGACCAGTTTGACGTCGTGCTCGATCAGCAGCACGGTCAGTCCATCCTTGCGCAGCCCTTCGATCAGGCTGCGCAGCGCTGCGGTTTCGGTCGCGTTCATGCCTGCGGCGGGTTCGTCCAGCGCCAGCAGTTTCGGGTCGGTGGCCAGCGCGCGGGCGATTTCGAGTCGGCGCTGATCGCCGTAGGACAGATGCCGCGCCAGGTCGTTGGCGCGGTCGGCGATACCGACGTAATGCAGCAGTTCATCGCCCCGGCGGCGGATCGCGGCCTCCTCGGCCCGTTCGGCGCGGCTACGCAGGATGGCGCCGAAGACCCCTGCCCGCGTGCGCACATGACGCCCGACCATGACGTTTTCCAGCGCGGTCATGTTGCCGAAGAGGCGGATGTTCTGGAAGGTACGTGCGATGCCTGCGGCGGCCACCGCATGCGGGCTTTCCAGGCCCAGCGGTGCGCCGCCGAACCAGACCTCGCCGCTGTCGCGCGGATAGAGTCCGGTGAACACGTTGAACAGCGTGGTCTTGCCGGCGCCATGCGCTTGCACGCCGCCAAAGCGCTTGCCGATGTTGCGGGCCTCGAGCAGTACCGTGTTCATCTGCGGTTCTCGCTCATCTCTCTGCGATGGCGAGTTTCCGGCCACAGCCCGGCCGGACGGAAACGCATGGTCAGTACCAGCGCCAGTCCGAACACCAGCATGCGCAGGACTTCCGGATCGACCAGCAGTTTGCCGAACAAGGCCATCTGCGCGGGCTCCACCGTGTAGCGCAGCAGTTCCGGCACGAAGGAGAGCAGCATCGCACCGGCGATCACGCCCCAGATGTTGCCCATGCCGCCGAGCACCACCATCGCCAGGACCATGATGGACTCATTGAGGACGAAGCTTTCCGGACTGACGAAGGTCTGCATCGCGGCGAACATGCCGCCGGCGATGCCGCCGAACGAAGCACCCATGGCGAAGGCCAGCAGCTTGATGTTGCGCGTGTTGATGCCGCTGGCCTTGGCGGCGACCTCGTCCTCGCGGATGGCGACCCAGGCGCGGCCGATGCGCGAATCCTGCAGGCGGCGGTTGATCACGATCACCGCCAGCAACACCAGCAGTAGAAAGTAGTAGTACTTGATGGGACCGCTGAAGGCCAGCCCGGCCAAGGTGTCGGTGCTGGAGAAATTCACGGGGCCGATCTGGAAGGAGTCAATCCGGTTGATGCCTTTCGGGCCATTGGTCAGGTTCACCGGCGCCGAGAGGTTGTTCATGAAGATGCGCACGATCTCACCGAAGCCCAGCGTGACGATGGCCAGGTAGTCGCCGCGCAGGCGCAGCGTAGGCGCCCCCAGTATCACGCCGGCGATGCAGGCTACGGCGGCGCCGATCGGCAGGATGACCCAGAACGGCAGGTGGAGGCCGAAATGCGGCGAGGCCAGCAGCGCATAGACATACGCGCCAACGGCGTAAAAGGCCACGTAGCCGAGATCGAGCAGGCCGGCGAAGCCGACCACGATATTCAGGCCCAGCGACAAGAGCACGAACAGCACGGCGAAATTGGTGATGCGCACCCACGCCGTGCCGGCCGCGGCGAGGACGAAGGGCAGCGCGATCAGCGCGAGGGCGATCAGGGCCAAGCCGATGCGTTCGCGCGGCGTTTTCATGCAAACAGCTCTTTCGACGCAAAGACGCAAAGGCGCAAAGAAAGACAACGACATGTATTGCCTTTGAATTCCTCTGCGCCTTTGTGTCTTTGCGTCCAGGCGTTTTCCAGGTTTTCCGTGTTCATGCCCGCTCCGAGACGCGTTCGCCGAGCAGGCCGGAGGGGCGGAACACCAGCACCAGGATCAGCATCAGGAACGCGAACACATCCTGGTAGTTGCTGCCGAACAGCACAAAGTTGCCGCCGTCGGCGCAGTGTCCGGCCAGCATTCCGCTGGCGATCGGCCAGTGGCACAGATCGGTCAGTTCGCCGACGTAGCCGGTGCCGAGTGCTTCCACCAGACCGAGCAGAATGCCGCCGAGCATGGCGCCGGCGATGTTGCCGATGCCCCCCAATACTGCCGCGGAAAAGGCCTTGAGGCCGAGGCTGAAGCCCATCGTGTAGTGGGCGATGCCATAGTAGCTGCCATACATGACGCCGGCCACGGCGCCCAGTCCGGCGCCGATGACAAAGGTCGCGGCAATCACGCGGTCGGCGTTGACGCCCATCAGGCCCGCCACATGGACGTTTTCGGCCGTGGCCCGAATGGCAATGCCGAAGCGGGTGCGATAGACGAACCATGAAAGCCCGGCCATCATCGTTAATGACAGAAGAATGATGGCGATCTGCACGCTGCTGATCGCCGCGCCGCCGATGCCGAATACGCGGTTGTCGATGATCTGCGGAAAGGCCAGCGGATTGCGGCCCCAGAGCAGCAGGGCCAGGTGCTGGAGAATGATCGACATGCCGATGGCGGTGATCAGCGGCGCCAGGCGTGGCGCGTGGCGCAGCGGGCGATAGGCGACGTGCTCGAGCAGATAACCCATGAGCATGCAGGATGGTATTGCGGCGACGACAGCGGCCATGACAATCACCAGTGGCGGCAGTCCGCTGCCGGCCAGCGAAGTGATCACGGAAAAGGCCACCATGGCGCCGATCATCACCACTTCGCCGTGAGCGAAGTTGATTAGCTGGATTACCCCATAGACCATCGTGTAGCCGAGCGCGACGACCGCATAGACGCTACCCGTGGTGAGGCCGTTGATGATCTGCTGGAGCAGGATGTCCATAGTCGTCTGGAGGGTGCGCTGCCTGAAAAAAAAGGGAAGCCGCCGGATGGCGACTTCCCCTTTTTGGCTCGGTGCGGCTTACTTCTTTGGTGCAGCAGCCGCGGGAGCCGCAGCTGCAGCCGTCGGAGCCGGAGCAGGAGCAGGAGCAGCGGCCGCAGGAGCAGCGACAGCAGCAGCCGGGGCTGCAGGAGCGGCACCCGCGGTTGGAGCGGTAGCGGCAGGCGCCGCTGTCGGAGCCGCGCCCGGGGCCGCAGGTGCCCCCGGTGCCGCAGGTGCTGCTGCCGTCGGCGCCGGCGCCGGTGCCGGAGGAGCGACCAGCGCCGCGTACTCATCCAGCGTGAGCGACTTTCCGCCCTTGAGGATGGCGATCGGCGTGATCTTGCCTTCCTTCAAGGTGAAGATCGTCATCTCGGCATCCTTGCGATCGCCCTTCTCGTCGAACTTGATGTTGCCGCTGGCACCGGTGTAGTCGATCGCGGCAAGTACCGGCAGATACTTCGCCGGGTCCGACGAATTGGCCTTCTTCATCGCCGCGATCAGCAGATTGGCGGCGTCGTAGGTGAAGGGCGAGTAGAGGATGGGATCGACCTTGAACTTGGCTTTGTAGGCGTCGAGGAATTTCTTGCCCGCGGCTTGCACCGGTATTCCGGCCTGCGAACAGAGCAGCCCTTCGGCGGCCGGTCCGGCGAGTTCGGCCATCTTGTCGGTACAGGCGCCGTCGCCAAAGGCGAATATGGCGGTCATCTTCAGTTCGCGCGCCTGCTTCAGCAGCGGACCGCCGGTGGCATCCATGCCGCCGTAGAACACCGCATCGGGCTTCTTGCCCTTGACCTTGGTCAGCACGGCTTTCCAGTCGACCGTCTTGTCGGTGCCCTTCTCGCGCGGCAGCACCTTGACGCCGGTGGCCTTGCGGGTCTTCTCGACTTGGTTGGCGAGGCCTTCGCCGTAGGCCGTCGCGTCGTCAATCACGGCGACGGTCTTGGGCTTGTTGTTGGTGGCGATATAGCTGGCGATGGCCGGGCCCTGCTGGTCGTCGCGGCCGACGGTGCGGAACACGCCCTTGAAGCCCTGCTCGGTCAGCGCCGGATTGGTAGCGGAGCCGGAAATCATCGGCAGATTGGCGGTGTTGTAGATCGCCGAGGCAGGAATCGTGGTACCCGAATTGAGGTGACCGACGACGCCGGCGACCTTTGCATCCACCAGTTTCTGCGCCACGGTGTTGCCGACCTTCGGATCGGACTGGTCGTCTTCCGACATCAGTTCGAACTTGACCTTCTTGCCGTCCAGCGAAACGCCGGCCGCATTGGCTTCGTCGATGGCCAGACGCGCGCCGTTCTCGTTGTCCTTGCCCAGATGCGCGATGCCGCCGGTGAGCGGGGCGACGCTGCCGATCTTGACGACCATGGGCGGAGGCGGGGGCGGCGGGGGAGGTGGGGGAGGCGGTTCTTCCTTGCCGCAGCCCATAAGGGCAACAGCAGCAATCACAGAAAGTGCGAGGGCATTTTTGGGCGTATTCATGGCAATGCTCCGTTCAGGTCGGGGAAGGGATAGATAGTACGTCGAATGACAAATCAGCCGGCGGGATTCTTGCCTTCCATCATGGACTTGTCAATGCCATTCAGCAGGGGCGACGAGGCACTGCGGGGATTCCGCTTTATGTCCCGCGGGGCGGCATCCCCTGGTGGGACGCGGGCCGGCGAAAAAAAACCAGCCCCGCGAGTGGCGGGACTGGTTTCTTGTGGCAGCGACCGGAATTACTTGGCGCCGGCGAGAATCCACTTGACCAGGGTCTTCAGGTCCTCGTCCTTCACTGCGGCATTCGGCGGCATCGGGATCTGACCCCAGACGCCCTTGCCACCCGCGCGAACCTTGGCAACCAGTGCGGCTTCGTCGCCGGCCTTGTACTTCTTGGCGACTTCCTGATAGGCCGGGCCGACCAGCTTCTTGTCGACCGCGTGGCAGGCCATGCAGCCGCTCTTGGTGGCCAGGTCCTTGTTGGCAAAGGCCGGAGCCGAAGCCATTACGCCGGCAGCAACCAGCGCGGAGATCAATAGTGATTTCATGTTGAATTCCTTGTTGTGTGAGAAAAATGGATGTGCCGGGCAAAACGCCGCGAATGTTACCGGATTCCGGTTGCGCTGAAAATGCTCCACATCAATTAATCAGCTCGTCCAGATTTGCCGTCGGGGCTGAGCAAGTAACGCCGCGACATACCCATGCGTTGACGCAATCGCTTTCCGGCTTGGCCAGCGTTTCGGGCAGGCCCGCAATTCCGTTGGGCAAGGCCAGCACCAGCCGGCGCGGCGCGGCGCCCAGCGCCTGTTGCCATTTGGAAATATGCCCGGAAGGTCCACGCAGGATAACCATCTCCGGCGGAGTGAGTGCTTCTTCAAGGGCCAGTAACAGGCTGCCAAATCCGGCGGGTGAATGGCTGATCTGCGGCCAGAACAGTTGCAGGGTTCTTTCGGCGGCCACCAGGTAACGGGTCTCGCCCAGCAGGTGTCCCAGACGTTGCAACGCAAAGGCGGCGACGCCGTTGCCGGCCGGAGTGGCATTGTCGTGGCCGGTCTTGGGGCGATGGATCAATGCTTCGTGGTCGTGGGCCGTGAAGAAGAAACCGCCGGCTTCGCGGTCTTCGAAGCGGGCCAACAAGGTGTCGGCCAGTTCGACGGCGAACGTCAGATCTTCGCGGCGGAAGTCGGCTTGCATCAGTTCCAGCAGTGCGGAAAGCAGAAAGGCGTGGTCGTCGAGATAGGCGTCGAGATGAGCGCGGCCGTCCTTGGCGGTCGCCAGCAAACGTCCTCCTCGCCACATCGTCCGGCGCGTGAAATCCATCGCGCGCCGGGCCGACGCCAGCCAGTCGTCGCGCTCGAAGACGCGGGCCGCATGGGCCATGCCTTCGATCATCAGCGCGTTCCAACTGGTCAGCACCTTGTCGTCGCGGCCGGGGCGGATGCGCTGCTCGCGTGCGGTGAAGAGCTTTTGTCGGGCCGAGGCGAGTAGCGGGGCTTCTTCCGCGCTCAAGGACCCGGCGACCTTCGCATGCCAATGATGGTCTTCAAAATTCGGCGGGCCGGTGAAGCCCCAACGCCGTATCGCCAGCGCCGACTCTTGCGGGGTGAGTAGCGCCTTCACCTCGTCGCGATCCCAGACGTAGTACTTGCCTTCCTCGCCCTCCGAGTCAGCATCAAGGGATGAGTAATAGCCGCCGTCCGGCGCCTGCATCTCGCGTAGCACCCAAGCCGCAGTTTCGTCGGCGACGCGGTTGTAGAGTGGATCGCCGGTTTGCGCCCAGGCATCGGCGAGGAGCCCGAGCAGCGGCCCGTTGTCGTAGAGCATTTTTTCGAAATGCGGAATTTCCCAGCGCTCATCCACGCTGTAGCGGCTGAAGCCACCGCCGATCTGGTCGTAGATGCCACCTTCGCTCATGCGCGTCAGCGTGGTCAGCGCCATCTGGCGCGACGCCTCATTCGTGCGGCGCAGGAGGAAGGCGAGATCAGTCGGATGCGGGAACTTCGGCGCGCCGCCGAATCCGCCATGGACGGGATCGAAAGCGCGAGCCAGGGACTGCTCGGCCGCCATCAGCGGTTGCGGGTCGAACTCGGACGCGGTTCCTGAGGCGGGTACTGTGTTGGCCAGCGCGCGGCGCAGTTCGGCATTCTGCGTGTCGATGTCGCTGCGGCGATTTTCGAAGGCCTCCGCCACGCGCTCGCAGAGGTCGGCGAAACCGGGCAGGTTGTAGCGCGGTTCCCTTGGAAAGTAGGTACCGCCGAAGAAGGGCGTGCCGTCGGGGGCGAGGAATAGGGTCAGCGGCCAGCCGCCGGTGCGCTGCGTCAGCATCTGGTGCGCGGTCTGGTAGATCTGGTCGAGGTCGGGGCGCTCCTCGCGGTCGACCTTGATGTTCACGAACAGGCGATTCATCACTGCCGCGACATCGGCGTTTTCGAAGGACTCGTGCGCCATGACGTGGCACCAGTGGCAGGCCGAATAGCCTATCGACAGCAGTATCGGCCGGCTTTCTTCGCGGGCTTGCGCAAGCGACGTTTCATCCCACGGCTGCCAGTGGACCGGGTTGTCGGCGTGCTGCAGCAGGTAAGGCGAGGTTTCGGCGGCAAGCCGGTTGCCAGGCGTAGACATTAAAAAGGCCTCAGGAAAGAGGCCCGTATAATACCCGATAAAATTACTCGGATATAACCTTTACGGCATCAGGTCCTTGAGCAGGCTGTCGACCTCGAGCTGCGACAGCCGGCCTTCCTCGGTCGGGCCGCCGCCTTCGGTGACGATGATGGCGCCGACCAGCGCCTTCAGGGCATGGCGAATCGATTGCCCGGCCAGGTCCTGAAATTCCTGCGCGACGATGATGTTGGTGAGGTGGCCGCCGAGTTCCTTGAGTGAGGCTTCGATGTCCTTGCGACTCCAGTCACGGCTCAGGCTGTCGGTCAGTCGGGTCACTATCAGCTTGGCGCTCTCGGCCTCGATCAGCGATTGGGTGGCGGCTTCCGCGGTCATGCGCTCGACATTGCCGAGGATGGTGGAAACATCCTTGGGGTTGCCGCTACGCTTATTGCTGAGCCCCTTGGCCGCCTTGTTGAGTTCCTTGGCCAGCGACTTGAGTTCGGACAGCACCGCGCCGGTGTTCCGGGGCGAGGCCGGGCGCTGCACTCTCGGCCTGGCCGCCGGCTTGCGGGGCGTAGCGCTACGTGATGCGGGCTTCTTGAGACTGCTGCTCTTGCCAGGCGTTTTTTTCGCAGCCATGTTCAGATCCCCATCTTTTCGAAGATTTTTTCGAGTTTCTCTTGCAGCGTGGCGGCCGTGAAAGGCTTGACGACATATCCCGAAGCCCCGGCCTGCGCTGCTGCGATGATGTTCTCCTTTTTCGCTTCGGCGGTAACCATGAGGAAGGGAAGCGTCTTCAGTTTGGCGTCGGCGCGCACGTTCTGCAGCAGCGTAAGGCCGTCCATATTGGGCATGTTCCAGTCGGAGACGACGAACTCGAAATTGCCTTCACGCAGCTTGGCCAGCGCCACGGCGCCGTCTTCGGCCTCGTCGACGTTGGTGAAGCCGAGCTCTTTCAGCAGATTGCGCACAATGCGGCGCATGGTCGAAAAGTCGTCGACGACCAGAAACTTGAGGGAGGTGCGATCGGGCATGGTCTTGTCCGTGCGGAGGGCGAATAGCACGCACTATGCCTTAAGCGGGAAGACGCTAAAACCGCGAATACGGGCGGGAAGTCCCTAGCTATCTCCGAGCAGACCCTGCCACCAGCGCTTCCGGCTTTCCGTCGCCGGGCGGGCAGCAAGGATTTCCTCGGGCTGCACACGACTCATGATCCAGCCCGGCAAGGGTGGGTTTTTGGACGAACCGCAGGAGGAGCCGAGGTGGTTTGGATCGTAAATCTTGATCAGGCGGGGATTCTCGAGGTCATCGGCATAGACGATGCCGCAATAGGATTCGTGGTGTTCGGCGCGCAACAGCGCGTCGATGCGCTCGATGAAGGCACTGACGGTGGCGGCGTCGGCTGCAAAAGTCGGCGCTGGCGACGCGCCGACTGCCTGCAGATAC
>JAPLRA010000219.1 GCA_026399445.1 Sulfuritalea sp. | reverse complement strand
TTGTTTGCGCAGGTTTTTATGGGCGTTCCAAGTCGGAAGTCGTTGTTAATTTGCTCTCGCGTGAGTTTGAGCGAATTGCTCGAGATGGTTTGGTCCAACGGCTGGGTGATCTTGCACACAAGGGGTAGCGACTACTAGTGCTATACATCCCTGATCCGCTTGGCGTTTATGGTCACCCGAGGTCCGTGCAGACTATATCCCGCTCCCCCACTATCGCCAACTTATTCCCGGCCGAGAGGGACTATTGGGTTTCGAGTCACCGTTTACGACGCACTCGGGAAATCCTCAACCCCCAATTCTTCTCACCAATTCCTGCACTATGCCACCCGATAAACAGTGCATCCCCGCTGTCATCTCCCGCCAGATATCGTCGCGTATCACGCAAGTAGGCAAGCAAAAATCCGGCAACCTCTCCCGGTAAAGCTCTCGTAGCCTTCGGCCTGGATGCCAATGCAGTCGCATCACTTACAGTCAAGCTCAACAACTTTCTGGCTGACCACCCCGTAATTCGCATCAGGCGAACAATCGTCCGGTCCCTCTGCAGAATCAGCCTCTTCGGACTTCGCGGCCGTAATCCCTTAATCTCTACATCGAGCTTTTCGATTGCTCGACGAAACTCGGCATTGGTCATCGAGGCCGGCTTCCCCTTCGCATAAGCCTTCGCGGCGCGAGCGTGACGGCTCCCAACCAGTCGTCCCACCGCAGCGGTGGATAGGACTCTGCCTGTCGTGGCTAAATGATCTGATGCCTGCCGTGCCTCCTCCGAAGTAGGTGAAGCAGATCCCGCCCCAAGATTCAAACGAACTTCCGACTCAAACCAGAATGGCAAGGCCTCGCCCCGGAGAATTCTCGATTGCGACAGCTTGCCGTCCAAAGACGCGCGCACAAACCGGTCTGGCCAATCCTCCAGTAACCACAATGCTGCGACCAGCAGTTCGTGCCTGACACGCACGGAACGCTGCTCAAAGCGCTCTCGCTTCAGCTGGCCGCAGCCCAAGGCACGCCATCCCGTTTCTTTCTCAATGAAATCCAACAATCGCCGCCCGCGAGCCGAAGACAGAAGCATCGCCAGGTGATGCAGGGCGTCAAAGTACAAATGGCCATACGGCATGGTCGCGTCGCCCTGGAACCACCACCCGAGGTCGTGGAAGGTGATGAGTGACCGCAAGGCGACAATCGACAAGCCGTCCGGCGCGGGCGGACTATACGCCGGCGCCCGGCAAAGATCGAAGCCGCACTGCCAGCACAGGGTGTGGCTCGTCAGCTTGTAGTCTTTTCGGCGGCCCAAGTCATTCCGAAAATAGATCACCGGAGCTTGGCAGGCCGGGCATCGATCATGCAGCAGGCAATTGTGCTGATCGCAGATCGTCACAAACGCCAAGCGCCATTTGCGCCGGAAATAGGGCACCGGATCCGCAAACAGGCATAGCGGGCAGAACTGAATGCCAAACCCGCGGCGCGTCCGATGGTAGATGCCGAGCGGGAGAATCCAGTTGGTGTTGCCATTCACGTTGTGCCGCTCGAAAAGGACTGTCTCGTACCCGGACAACATCCCGTCTCTCAGCTCTCCCGCCGACGACCCGGTCTGCGCACTGAGTCGATTCAGCAATTCCTCGCTGGCCGACCGATCGATGTCTCGGTTCCAGAGAGTAGCGCCCAACCCAAGCGCCAACGTTGTGAACGTCTGGAGTTTCAGCCCGTTCGCGTGCGCTGTCCTTACAATCCAGAAACTTAGTAACTCGTCGTCGAGCCGATGTGGGTGAATCGGCCAGAAGTCCCCGGATAGTCCAGGCAGAAGCTCAGATGGGGATCTGCTGGCGTTTGCGGAGGGAAGGTGGGCGGTATCCGCATGCATTGACGATATCTTCCGTGATGCACTCGC
>JAPLRA010000446.1 GCA_026399445.1 Sulfuritalea sp. | reverse complement strand
TGCCGCGTCCAAGGGCGGCATCGTCGGCATGACGCTGCCGATCGCGCGCGAACTGGCGCGCTTCGGCATTCGCGTGATGACCATCGCCCCGGGAATTTTCGAAACGCCGATGCTGCTGGGCATGCCGCAGGAAGTGCAGGATGCCCTGGGCAAGATGGTTCCCTTCCCCTCGCGCCTGGGCACGCCGGCCGAGAATGCGGCGCTGGTGCGGCATATCGTCGAAAACGAAATGCTCAACGGCGAGGTCATACGCCTCGACGGCGCCATCCGCATGGCGCCGAAGTAAATCACTGATTTGAGGCAGGCCCGGCGCAATGGCTGCTGAGAACCAGCCCTGCTACCACTGCGGCCTGCCGATTCCTGCGGGCGTGGATTTCCCGGTCGAGATCGAGCATGCGCGGCGCGAGATGTGCTGCGCCGGCTGCCAGGCGGTGGCGCAGGCCATCGTCGACAACGGCCTCGCCGATTACTACCGCCATCGCGATGCGATGCCGGAGAGCCCGCGCGAGGCCTTGCCGCAGATCGTGGCCGACTTCGGCCTCTTCGGTCGCATGTGCGCCGCCAGCCCGGCGTGACCGCCATCGACATCAACTACACCACGCGCCGCGCCCGGGTGCGCTGGGACGAGCGCGTCACCAAGCTGTCGGCGATCCTCGAAGCCATTGCCGCCATTGGCTACCGCGCCCATCCCTACGACGTGGGGCGCTCCGAGGAACTGGCGCAGAAGGAACGCAAGGCCGCGCTGTGGCGGCTGTTCGTCGCCGGCTTCGGCATGATGCAGGTGATGATGTACGCGATACCGGTGTACCTCGCCGATGGCGACATGACGCCGGACATCGAGCAGCTGATGCGCTGGGCCAGTCTTATTCTGACGTTGCCGGTGATGCTGTATTCCGCCGCGCCTTTCTTCGTCAGCGCGTGGCGAGATCTCAAGCTGCGTCGCGTCGGCATGGATGTGCCGGTGGCGCTGGGCGTCGGCGCCGCATTCGCGGCCAGCGTATGGGCGACGCTGATCGCGGCCGGCGAGGTGTATTTCGACTCGGTCACCATGTTCGTTTTCTTCCTGCTCTCCGGCCGCTATCTGGAAATGATGGCGCGACAGAAAGCGGCGCGCAGCGTCGAGACTCTGGCTCGCGCCATTCCGGCCTTCGCCACGCGCCTCGCGGCGTGGCCCGGCAGCACCGATGGTGAGCGCATTGCCGTCGCCGAATTGCGCACCGGCGACGCCGTGCAGGTCAGGCCCGGCGAGACAGTGCCGGCCGACGGTTTCGTGCTCGAGGGCGAGAGCGCGGCCGACGAGTCCCTGCTGACCGGCGAAAGCCGCCCGGTGTCCAAAGTGGCGGGCGATGCGCTGATTGGCGGCAGCGTGAATACGGCGAGCCCGCTGGTGATGCGCGTCGAGCGCGTCGGCGAGGCGACGCGCGTGGCGGCCATCCAGCGCCTGATGGAGCGCGCTGCAGCGGAAAAGCCGCGCCTGGTGGAAATGGCAGATCGCGTCGCCGGGCGCTTCATCATCGCCTTGCTGGTGCTGGCAGTCGGGGCTGCGCTGGCGTGGTGGTGGATCGATGCCTCGCGCGCCCTGTGGATTTTTGTCGCCGTGCTGGTGGTGAGTTGCCCGTGCGCCCTGTCGCTGGCGACGCCGGCAGCCTTGACCGTGGCCACCGGCGCGCTTGCTGCGCGCGGCGTGCTGGTCACGCGCGGCCACGCCATTGAGGCGCTGGCGCGGGCCGACCGTTTCATTTTCGACAAGACCGGCACGCTGACACTGGGCCGCATGGCGCTGGTCGAAGTGATACCAAAGCGCGACGATGCGGCGCGCGCGCTGGCCCTGGCCGCCGCGCTAGAACGCGGCTCAGAGCACCCCATCGCGCGGGCCTTGGCGGCCGGCGCTGCCGGTGCCGACGGTACCGGGGCGAATGCGGCAATGCCAGTCGACGGCTTGCGCGCCACCACTGGCGCGGGCGTCGAGGGGTCGATCGAGGGCCGGGTCTGGCGGCTCGGACGCCCCGCATTTGTTGGTGCCATGCACGGCGCGGCGCTGCCTGCCGACATCGAAACAAAAGTCGGCGCTGGCGATACGGTGATTGCGCTGGGCAACGAGGAGGGCTGGCAGGCATTCTTCCGCCTGAGCGACGGCTTGCGCCCGGAGGCGGCCGGGATGGCGAGCAGGCTCAAGGCGGCTGGCATCAGGTTGTCGATTTTCAGCGGCGACCTGCCGGCGGCTGCCGCTCGGGTCGGCGCGGCGCTGGGCATTGCGGACACGCGGGGCGGGCTTTCGCCCGAAGACAAGCATGCGGCGTTGCGGGACCTGCAGGAGGCCGGTGAAACGGTTGCGATGGTCGGCGACGGCGTCAATGACGCCCCGGTGCTGGCTCAGGCCCAGGTGTCGATCGCCATGGGCGGCGGCGCCGATCTGGCACGGGCCAACGCCGACGTGGTGCTGCTCGGCAATGACCTGCAGGCGCTGCCCGAGGGGCTGGCGCTGGCGCGGCGCACCGTGCGCATCGTCAAGCAGAATCTGGTGTGGGCGTTCGCCTACAATTTCCTCGCGATCCCGCTGGCCATGGCCGGCTGGGTGACGCCCTGGATGGCCGGCATCGGCATGTCGGCCAGTTCGCTTCTTGTTGTGCTCAATGCCTTGCGGCTGCAGAGGAACTAGATGGACATCCTGTACTTGCTGATTCCGCTATCGCTGGTGCTGGTCTTCGTCATCGCCGCCATGTTCTGGTGGTCGCTGAAGAGCGGGCAGTACGAAGATCTCGAAGGCCCCGGCCACCGCATCCTGATGGATGACGATACCGCGGACGTGCAGGAAAAAAGCAGTCCGGTTGACCCAGATCAAAGCGCAGTCCGCGACAAATAACCATACTGAGAGCGGGTTTTATGGTGATGGCTTCGCGCTGTCGCCCAAAGGCTCTCTGTTGGGGTTAGGGGTGCGCGCTGCGCACCCTTTTTTTTTGCCCAGACCGAGCCAGAGGAACAGCAGGGCAATCTTCAGGACAACCCTACCACCGCAACAGGCGCGGTCCGCTAAGCGCTCCCACCGCAGTCGGAATGAGCATCCCGAGCAGATACCAGAAGCCGAGGAAGGGCGCCTCCATTTCCGGGCAGTGAATGCAATACACCAAGGCGCCGGTTGTCCCGGCCAGAAGCCCGGCCGCTGCACCGGCAAGTCTCAGCCTCGTCGGTGCAAGACCTCTCATTGCCCATATCGTTGAACCGAAAACCGGCACAGAGAGCATTGCGATGAGGAACGGGCAAACGGCCCACGTATCTCCCAGGAACAGGGAAACCCGCTGAAGCGGGGTGGCATTGATCAACGCGACTGCGGCGAGTATCCAGATCGCCAATACTGGTGCTGCAAGCAGAGCAGGTGCTTGATCGAGCTGCCTGCCGGGCCGCGAAAGGCGCAATGCCAGCAGCAGGCTGGCCGCAACCATGCACGCGACGAAACCGAGCTTGATCCAGAACTGTGGAACGAATATGGCATGTGCCAAGTCAGTGCGCACGCCGAGCAGCATGACCATCAGCAACATTGCCCCCGCGGCGCCAAGAGTCATGGCCGTTGCATAGCGGCGAGCCGCTACGTTCGGCTCCACCGCAACAGCACCGGTTGCCAGCATGAGTACCAGGTCGTTGGTTCTCATGCTCTGCCCAGCATAGTTGCCAGCGCTTTCATGCCGCGGTGCACGCTGACCTTGATCGCAGATTCGGACATGCCAGTAATTTTCGCGGCCTCTTCCACCGACAATCCTTCCAGCTTGGTATGAATGATCGGCATGCGCTGTTTTTCCGGCAATTGTTCTAGAAGTTTCATGATGTCCCGGTGAGCCTCCGCCGCCTCCACATTGGATGTGGCGAAAAAAGCATCCTCTTCGTCCAGCGGGGTGTTGAGCGAATCCCTGATGGCACGTCCTCGCAGGAAATCCACCAACTTGTACTTGGCGATTGCATGTACCCACGCGGTGAGCGGTTGTTTGCGGTCATAGCTGTGACGTTTGTTGTGAATTGCAAGCAGGGACTCCTGAACGAGATCCTCTACCTCATCGGGCAGGCTGGACAGGCGCCGCATCAGAAACGATCTGAGGTAACCGCTCAGACCCGACAGAAATTCACGATAGGCCTGCGAGTCCCCGTCAAGTCCCCTAATCAGTAAACCTTGTAGCCGTTCTGCGCTCACGCGTTCATGCCTATTCACCTATTCGTTGAGGGCTGCCATTTGGTTACAGCAAGAGGCAAAAATAAATCCCGCAAGCGTCTGGGGTTTCATTGATTTTCGTCAATAAAACGAAATTTCACAAGCGCAGAGTTCGCGCATTCGCTGGCCGCATCCGAGCAAATCGCCAGCCGTATTTTCACTTGGACATCAATAAAGGAGTTAACCATGAAAAAGCTTTCTGTAGCGCTTCTGGCGGCGGGTCTCGTGTTGGTCAATGGCAATGCGCTTGCACAGCAGGCTGCGGGCGCCGCAATGCCTGCCCCGGTCGATCGCGCGAAAATTCTTGTCGCACCGGGCGTCTTCGGAAATTTCTCCACCTACAAGCTTCGTCCGGACTATTACAGGATGTCCGCCGCGGAACGCAAGGGCGCCGCCGCCGAAGTTCTTGCCGTTGTCGACAAGCACAAGAACAATGTCATCGTCGACGCCTACCTGACGCGCGGCTTCGAGGCCCAGAGCGACTATTTCCTGCGCGTGCATTCCTATGACATGGCCGCCACCCAGGCATTCCTGGTCGACTTCCGTGCCACACGCTTCGGCATGTACTCCGACGTGACCGAGAACCTGGTGGGCATGACCAAGGCGTTGAACTACATCACCAAGGACAAGTCGCCTGATCTCAATGCCGGCCTCACCGCGGCCACTTACGCTGGCGATGCTCCGCGCTATGCCTTCATGATTCCGGTCAAGAAGAATGCGGATTGGTGGAATCTGACCGACGCCCAGCGTCTGAAGGAAATGGAAGTCCACACCCTGCCTACCCTCGGCAATCTGGTGAACGTGAAGCGCAAGCTGTATCACTCGACGGGTCTCGATGACACCGATTTCATCACCTACTTCGAGACCGCCGATCTTGGCGCCTTCAATAGCCTGATGCTGGCTTTGGCCAAGGTACCGGAGAACAAGTACCACGTGCGCTGGGGTAGCCCGACCGTCATGGGCACCATCCAGACATTCGAAAACGTAGTCAAGACCCTTTCCATGGGCAATTGAGGAAAGCCGGGCCGGAAACGTCGCGGGCAGGTTGTGCGCGCGGCGTTCGCGGGCCCGAAACGGTTTGCAAATCGCCAACATGTCGGGGAAACATCATGACAACCAGTCGTCGCGAATTTATCAAGGGTAGCCTCTCGGTTGCCGCCGCTGCCGGACTTCCCTTCGCTCTCGGTCGGCCCGCGTTTGCCGCGTTGGTAGAGCGCAAGGATCGTTCATGGGAAGACGGCTACCGCAATCTGTTCCAGGGTGAGCGCACGGTGCGTTCGATCAACATGCCGAATTGCACCGGATCGTGCGCATGGAATGTCATCATCAAGGATGGCATCGTGAAGCGCGTCGAGCAGCCGCTCGACTACCCGGACGACGAGTACAACCCGCGTGGCTGCATGAAGGGCGCCACTTACCATCGCCGCGTCTACTCGCCGAACCGGGTCAAGTTTCCGATGAAGCGCGTCGGTCCGCGCGGATCGGGCCAGTGGAAGCGCATTTCGTGGGACGAGGCGCTGGACTTCATCGCCAGCGAGATCAAGCGCATCGCGGCGAAATACGGACAGAACACGATCTGGATTTACCCGCCCGTGCCGGCCACCGGCATCGCAAAGCAGGGCGCCGGTTTCCGCTTCGCCTCGGTCAATGGCTTCGGCCTCGGCACTTTCTACAACTGGTACGGCGACCTGCCGCTGGCGCACCCGATCACCTGGAACGTGCAGACCGAAGAGCATGAGTTCAAGGACGTGCTCAATACCAAGTACGCGATCATCTGGGGCTCCGATGTGGCGCAGACCCGAATGCCGGATGCCCACTTCTTCACCGACGTACGTGCCAAGGGCGTCAAGCTCGTGTATATCGCGCCCTACTTCGATCCTACCGCGAGCATGGTCGACGAATGGGTTCGCGTCCGTCCGGGGACGGATGGCGCGCTGGCGCTGGGCATGGCGCATGTGGTGGTCAAGCGCGGCTTGACCGACGATGCGCACCTGCGCCGCACGACCAGCGGCCCCTTGCTGGTGCGCAATGACAACGGCAAATACCTCAAGGCGGCAGACGTAACGGCAGGCGGTGATGCCAAGGCTTTCATGGCCTACGATCCGAAGGAGGGCAAGGTTGTGCCCGACGCCTATTTCAGCGACAAGCTGGCGCTGACAGGCACTTGGGACATTACCCTCAAGGATGGCAAGAAGGTCAGTTGCTCGACCGCACATACCTTGCTGCTGAAGAAGCTCGAGGACTATGACCCGAATACCGTCTCCGAAATTACCGGGGTGCCGGCCAAAGACATCGAGCGCATTGCGGTCGAGTATGCGTCGGCCAAGCCGGCCAGCATCTGGGCCGGTACCGGCATCAACCACTGGTATCACGGCGACCTGATCGGCCGCGCGGTCATCGAACTCGGTTGCCTGACGGGCAATATCGGCCGCCAGGGTGGTGGCGTCAGCCCCTGGGCCGGACAGTATCTGATGCGTCTGAATCCTACGGAATACTTTTTCCCGAAGAAGGAAGGCGGCAAGCCCGACGAACGCCATCGCGCCGTGCCGCTTGATACGGCCTACGTGGTCAACGGGCCGACGGAAACCATGGCCAACAAGGCCGCGCTATGGCGCCAGATCCGCTGCATCTGGGCGGCCGGCGGCAACCTGCTGGGCGAGGCGTCGGACCAAAGCAACCTGACGCGCAACGTCCTGCCGCAAATCGAGTTGATCGTCTCGCCGGAAATCGAGATGAGCACCACGGCACAGCTTGCCGACATCGTGCTGCCGGTGGTGAGCTGGTTCGAACTGCCCTACGACATTGCCACCACCCCGGCGCACCCCTACATCCAGTTGCACGAAGGCGGTTTGCAGCCGATGTTCGAAGCCAAGACCGACATCTGGATCTATCACGAGATGTGCAAGCGGCTCGGGACCGGCGACATATTCAAGTTCAGTCGCCCGGAGGAAGCCATCGAACTCCTGCTCCAAACAGGCGGGCCGCAGGTCAAGGGCATCACCTTTGAACGATTGAAGAAGGAGCACTGCATTCGGGTCAACCTTCCGAGTTCGCCTTACGCCTCATTCACCGAGGAAATCGAGGGCAAGAAGAAGTTCAAGACGGCTTCGGGCCGTCAGGAACTCTACAAGGACGAGGACCGCTTCATCCAGTACGGCGAGCAGCTTCCGGTGCACAAGGAGCCGCATCAGGCGACGCCCTACGGGCCGTCAAAGGTTTGGGCCGAGGCAAAAAAGGAACGCAATCCAGTATTCGAGAAGTATCCGATGGTCTATCACGCCCGCCACACCCGTTGGAGCGTGCATTCGTCATGGCGAACAACCGTCGACATTACCAAGCTCGACGACATCGGCCAGCCGCTACTGGAACTCAATCCCGTCGATGCCGCCAAGCGCGGTCTGGTAGCAGGGGACTGGGCCACTGCCTACAACCAGCATGGTTACGTCAAGGCCAAGGTCAAGCTGCGCGAGTCAGTGCCGCCGGGCGCTGTCCTGATCTATTTCGGCTGGCAGCGCGAGCAGATTCGCGAAGGTCACTGGAATGCACTGACCCACAACGACATCAACCCCATCCACGAAATCTACTTCATTCCCAACGTATGGGGACCGGTTTCCGGTCACTTCGACCAGTTGTGCGAAGTCAAGAAGTCCTAAGCGAGGAGCGCTGCCATGTCTGAAGCACTTTGGCAAAAATACTACGGCCAACCCAACCCGAAATACGGCAACCGCGTCCAGTGGGGCATGTTGCTCGACATCAACAAATGCATCGGATGCCACACCTGCACCATGGCCTGCAAGCAGACCTGGACCAGCGATCCAGGCCAGGAGGACATGTACTGGAACAGCGTTTCAACCCAGCCCTTCGGCAAGTATCCGCGCAAGAATGGAAACAAGAATCCAGCGGACTGGGACTACCGCTTTTCCAATCTCTACCAGGACACGCCCAAGGGAAAATTCCCCAAGCTGTGGCAGTTCTATCTGGCCCGGCCGTGCAACCATTGCGCCAATCCCGCCTGTCTGCCCGCTTGCCCGACCCGCTCTATCTACAAGAACGAGGACGGCATCGTTCTGATCGACCAGAACACCTGCGAGGGTTTTCAGAACTGCGTCAAGGCCTGCCCTTACGACAAGATTTACTACAACGCCGTAACGAAAAAGTCGAACAAGTGCATGTTCTGCTTCCCCCTGCTCGAGAAAGGGCAGGAGCCTCAATGCGTCAAGAGCTGCGTAGGCAAGATCCGCATCTTCGGCAACCTGATGGACCCGGAAAGTACGATCTCGAAAATGATTCGCGATCCAGGCCTCGGCGTCAAAGTCTACGATCCGCAGACCAGCCTGAAGGCGACCCACAGGGTGATCAACCCGGTTGAACGGCGTCAGTACCGCCCCGATTTCGGCACGATTCCGTCGGTCTGGTATGTGCCGCCGAAGAACGTGCCTAAAGAAGAGATCGAGAAGTACTTCGGCTATGCCATGGGCGGGCTGCTGGACGAACCGCATAAAGTCGAAGCGCCCATCAAGATGAAGGACATCTAGAAATGGACCAGCCAGTGGATACCCGGAAGTCGCCTCCAGGCGAGCGGAATTCGTCTGACACGGCCCAAAACGCCGGTGTCCGGTCCAGGGCCGGGAAGCGCGGCCAGCTCTATCACTTTCTCGAATTGGCGCTGGCGCATCCTGGCGAGGGCGGTCATGACTATTTCCGCATGGAGTCGACCGAAACCGAGTTTCAGCAAGCCTATGCCGGCGAAGTGCAGACTGACTCGACGCTGGCGGACAAAGGCATTCCGGCCGCAGCGAAGTTCTTTTCGGGTTTGCGCGGGATGAGCTACGAGGAAGTCGAGGGCGCATATATTTCGCTCTTCACCAACAACTATCCGCATCTTCCCTGTCCGCCCTACGGCTCCCTGTTCACCGCCGTCGACAGCGAAAAGCGCCTTGAGGAAATGCTGGCCATCAAGGAGTTTTACCAAAACCACGGCATGGATATCGCGGAATCCTACGATGACCTGCCGGACCATCTTTGTGTCGAACTCGAATTTCTGCACATGCTCTGCTTCCGCGAGAGCGAAGCGGAAGAGGCGCAGGACCTTGAACTGATCCGGGGCGTTCGCGTCGTTGAGGCGGAATTCCTCGACCGCTTCCTTCTGCCATTCGCGACGCGCCTTGCCGATCTGGCGGTCGGGTCTGTCCCGAATAATCCTTACAGCGATTTACTTGAAGCAGCACGATGCTTTCTGCTGGCGCACCGCATCGAACTCGGCAAGCCGGCTGCATTGACATCGGGAAACCTGAGGAGCTGAACATGAAAACCATCCACGTACTTCCGCTACTTGCCGTCGTTGTGGCCGTGTTCGCCGGACCGTCGCTCGCCGCAGATACCAAGGATGAGATGAAGGCTGCCACCAAGGCGGGCATGCGCAGCGAAGACGCAAAGCCGCATTTCAAGCCCACCGGCAAGCCTGTTTCCGCCGCGCGCGGCGAAGCGATCTTCATGGATCACTGCGCGCTATGTCACGGCATTCACGGCAAGGGTGACGGCCCGCGCTCGGCCTTTTTCGTCCCGGGAGGCCAGTACATACCCGACATGACCGTCGCCCAGGTTTTGGCCGGTCGCGACAAGGAACTGATTGAAAACATTCGGGAGGGCTTGCATCGCCTGCCGGAACCTTCCTATGTAATGCCACAGTTCAAGTACATCCTGTCCGACGAAGAAATCCGAAGCGCCTTGGCCTATGTAAAAACGTTTCCGGCCCAGGCTGCCAAGAAACCAGTCGCCAAACGTTGATGGCGAGCCTCATCTGAATCGACTCAAGTTCGATTGCAGAACCCGTTTGGTCGAGTCAATTTTGCAAGGAGCGTAAAAATCATGAAAGCATCGCGCAGGGAATTCATCAAGGCTACTGGAGCCACATCGCTCAGTCTCATGCTGGGTGGTTCGTATTCATTGCGGGTTCTGGCGCAGAGTCAGGATGCAATGGCTCAGCACGAATACGCCGGGTGGGAAAACTTCCACCGTAATCAATGGAGTTGGGACAAGAAGACCCGTGGCGCCCATCTCATCAACTGCACGGGCGCCTGTCCGCACAACATCTACACTAAGGACGGTGTCGTCCTGCGCGAGGAAGCCTCCAAAGACATTGCACCGATGCCGGGCCTCCCCGAGTACAACCCGCGCGGCTGCAACAAGGGTGTCTGCGGCGTCGACTATCAGTACGGACCGCATCGCATCAAGTACCCGCTGATCCGTGTCGGCGAGCGGGGCGAGGGCAAGTGGCGACGCGCCAGCTGGGACGAAGCTCTGGAAATGATTGCCGACAAGATTGTCGATACGATCAAGAATGAAGCGCCCGACTGCGTCAGCGTCTTCTCGCCGGTTCCCGCAGTGGCCCCCGTGTCGTTTGCCGCCGGCCACCGTTTTGCACATTACATCGGCGCCCATACGCATACCTTCTTCGATTGGTATGGCGACCATCCGACGGGCCAGACCCAGACCTGCGGTGTACAGGGTGACTCCTGCGAAACCGCCGACTGGTTCAATTCGAAATTTATCATCCTGTGGGGTGCCAATCCCTCGATCACGCGCATTCCGGATGCACATTACCTCTCGGAAGCCGCACTGAACGGTACGAAGATCGTCAGCATCTCCCCGGATTACAACGCCTCGTCGATCAAAGCCGACCAATGGCTGCATTTGAAACCCGGCACCGATGGCGCGCTTGGCATGGCCATGGCCCATGTGATCATTAAGGAGAAGCTCTTCGACGTACATGGCGTCAAGGAGCAGACCGACCTGCCTTACTTGGTACGCAAGGACACTCAACGCTTCCTGCGCCAGTCGGACGTCGTGGCCAATGGATCGACCGGCAAGTTCTACGCGTGGGATACCAAGACCGGCAAGCCGGTCGTCATGAAGGGCAGCTGGGGGGATGAGCCTGAGCAGAAGGGCCCGCCCGTGGCATTCATGGGTCGCAACACAAACACCTTTCCCAAGGGCTACATCGATCTGGGCGATCTCGACCCGGCCCTTGAAGGCACCTACAAGGTGCAGCTAAAGGATGGTTCGATGGTCGAAGTGCAGCCGGTGTTCGACATCATGAAAGCGAGAATCATGAGCCAGGACACCCCCGAGAAGGCTGCGGCCGTTACGGGCATTCCGGCCAAGGTCATCGTGCAACTGGCAAAGGACTACGCCACTGCCAAGCCCGCCATGATCATCAGCGGCGGCGGCACCAATCACTGGTATTACAGTGATGTGCTGATGCGCGTCTTCCATCTGCTTAGCGCCCTCACCGGCAGCGAGGGAAAGAACGGCGGAGGACTCCAGCACTACATCGGACAGTGGAAGCCCACCTTTCTGCCCGGCCTCGCCGCCTTGTCCTGGCCCGAGACTCCGGCCAAGCAGCGGTTCTGCCAGACCACCATCTGGACGTATGTGCACGCCGAAGTCAATGACGAGATGGTGAACTCGAACATCGACACCAACAAGTATCTGCAGAAGAGCATCGCGACCAAGCAGATGCCGCTGCTGCCGGCCAACGGGCGCGACCCCAAGGTGTTCATCGTCTATCGCGGCAACTTCCTCAACCAGGCCAAGGGGCAAAAGTACGTACTCCAGAACCTGTGGCCAAAACTTGAGTTGATTGTCGACATCAATATCCGCATGGACTCGACAGCGCTCTATTCGGACATCGTCCTGCCGTCGGCCCACTGGTATGAGAAGACCGACCTCAACGTGACGATGGAGCATACCTCCATCAACATGACCGAGCCGGCGATCAAGCCGATGTGGGAATCGAAGACCGATTGGCAGATCTTCCTTGAGCTGTCGAAGAAGGTCGAAGCGTCCGCCCGGAAGAAGAAGTTCGAGAAGTACAACGACGAGCAGTTCAAGTGGGTGCGCGATCTCACCAACCTGTGGAACCAGATGACCATGGACGGCAAATTGGCGGATGACGAAGCTGCTTGCCAATTCATACTCGACACGGCGCCGCAGACCATCGCCGATGAAGGAAGGGATTCCCTACACGCCATTCCAGAATTACGTGGTGGACAAGAAACCCTGGCCGACGCTGACCGGTCGCC
Source organism: Sulfuritalea sp. (assembly GCA_026399445.1). Taxonomy (GTDB): domain Bacteria; phylum Pseudomonadota; class Gammaproteobacteria; order Burkholderiales; family Rhodocyclaceae; genus Sulfuritalea. The sequence continues at coordinate 4,924 of JAPLRA010000446.1, read as the reverse complement.
AGCAGTTCTATTTCGACCACGACACTTTCTTCGACATGGGTCTGGAACTTCCGGTCTTCAAGGGCCCCATCAATGCCGACAAGTTCCCGTTGCGCTTCAATACGCCGCACAGCCGTTACGCGATCCACTCGACCTTCAAGGACAACGTGCAGATGCTCCGGCTTCAGCGTGGTGGTCCCTCTGTCGAAATGGCACCAGCGGATGCCAAGGCACGTGGCATCAAGGACAACGACTGGGCCGAGGTCTGGAACGACCATGGAAAAGTGATCTGTCGGGTCAAGGTGCGCAAGGGTGAGCAAAGTGGCCGCGTATCCATGTGGCACACGCCCGAGCTCTACATGGACCTGATCGAAGGCAGCACCCAGAGCGTCTGCCCGGTGCGCATCTCGCCGACCCATCTGGTCGGCAACTACGGGCATCTGGTATTCAGGCCGAACTACTACGGTCCGGGCGGCACCCAGCGCGATACGCGGGTCGAGGTCAAGCGCTACCTTGGCGCCACCCCGATGCCTCTTTGATCGCCATCACCGGACACTAAGGAAGGAACTTAATCATGGCAACAGTTATGAAAGCGCCCAAGCGGCAGCTCACGTTCGTGACCGATCTCAACAAGTGCATCGGTTGTCAGACCTGTACGGTAGCCTGCAAGAAGCTCTGGACCAGTGGTCCCGGTCAGGACTTCATGTACTGGCGTAACGTGGAAACCGCGCCCGGCATGGGTTATCCGCGCAACTGGGTGTGCAAAGGCGGCGGCTACAAGGACGGACAACTGCAGAAGGGCAAGATTCCGGCGATGATCGACTACGGCGTGCCTTTCGAGTTCGATTACGCTGGGCGCTTGTTCGAGGGCAAGAAAGGCCGCGTGCGGCCCAGCCCGACACCGCGCACGGCGCCGAACTGGGATGAGGACGAGGGCGCCGGAGACTATCCGAACAACTCGTACTTCTACCTGCCGCGCATGTGCAACCACTGCGCCAAGCCGGCCTGTTTGGAGGCATGCCCCAACGACGCGATCTACAAGCGCGAGCAGGACGGCATCGTGCTGATTCATCTCGACAAGTGCAAGGGATCGCAGAATTGCGTGTCGGCCTGCCCCTACGCCAAGCCCTACTTCAATCCACTGCAGAACAAGGCGAACAAGTGCATCGGCTGCTTCCCGCGCATCGAGAAGGGGGTCGCCACGGCTTGTGTCGCACAGTGTGTGGGCCGCGCGATGCATGTCGGTTTCATCGACGACGTGAATAGCTCGGTGTACAAACTGGTGAAGCAGTGGAAGGTAGCGCTGCCCCTGCATCCCGAGTTCGGCACCGGACCCAATGTGTTCTACGTGCCTCCGGTACTCGGACCGCGCAAGGAAGATTCCCAGGGCAATGTCTTCGAAGATCCGAAGATTCCCCTCGCGCAGCTCGAGGAACTGTTCGGCAAGGGCGTCAAGGATGTGCTGAAGATCCTGGCTGCCGAGCGTGAGAAGAAGGTCAAGGGGCAGGCATCCGAGTTGATGGATGTCCTGATCGCGCGTCGCAGTGTCGACATGATGATCTCGCCAATGACCTGAAACAAAACGGGGCGGCTGGTGCCGCCCCGTTCGTCTTTAGCTCCGGACTTGCTCCCATGAACATGAAACACATCATTGGCGGTTGGCTGGCGGCAGTTATTTTTTGCGTCGCGCCGGCCAGCGCTCAGACACCTGACTACACAGGTTTCCGTGTCTGTGCCAAATGCCATTTCGACCAAGGTGATGCATGGCGGACGACGAGCCACGCCAAGGCCTTCGAATCGTTGAAGCCCGATGTCAAGGCGTCCGCCAAGACCAAGGCAGGACTCGATCCGGCCAAGGATTACACGGCCGATCTGAACTGTGTCGGCTGCCACGTGACGGGTTATGGCGAAAAGGGCGGCTATAGCCCCGGTATGGACCCGGAAGACGCCAAAGTCGTTACTGGTGTGAGCTGCGAGGCATGTCATGGGGCAGGCGGCAGTTATCGCCAGAAGCATGCCGATGGGGGCGACAAGCTGAAATCATCGGGAGATACGACTGATCGTCAGGTGCTGGTCGATGCGAGGCAGAACCGCCCTACACCCCCTTCACGCCGGCAGTCGATGCGAGGTATCTGTTCAGTTTCGAGAAGGCGGTGCGCACGACGGGCGACAAGAACCCGGTTCACATGCATTACAAGTTGCGCGGAGTGTTCAAGGGCGGGACGGTTCCGGCGATCCGGGCTGAGCTTCAACAGAACGCGCAGGAACCCGAGCAATGAAGTGGTCACTGCGTTGCTGCCGCGACGCACCAGGCAGCACAAGAACGAATTTACGAGAACGGAACAACCATGAATGAAATGAGCTCAGCGATGAACATCAGTCGGATCGAGAGTGCGACGGCGCGAAGCCGAATTTATGCGCTGCTTGCCAAGGGGTTTCGTTATCCCGACGTGGAGAACTTCTCGCAACTGGCGGAGGGTGCTTACGCTGAAGCGATCGCTGGTGCTCTTGATGTGTGCGCTGCCGAGAGGGTAGGTGATTTTCAGGAAAGTCTGGCCGGCCTGCAGGCCGCGGGGTCACGCCAGGACCTGGAAGCCGCCTACATCAGCGCCTTCGAGACGAACATGCCGGAGCCCAGCGTGTCGCTCTATGAGGGCAGTCATCATCTGCAAGGCAACAAGTCGGGACTGCTGCTCGAACTGAAGAGCTTCTACCGGGCTTTCGGCTTGACGATAGCAGACTCTGAAAACGATTTGGAGGATGCGCTGACCGCCGAACTCGAGTTCATGCAATTCCTGACCGCCAAGCAGGCACAGGCCGAGGAAGGAACGCTGGACAGGTCTCCGTACGTCAGGGCGCAGCGGGACTTTCTGCAGCGCCACCTGGCGGCGTGGCTGCCGGCACTGGACGCGGAAGCTGAGAGCAAACTGAAGCACCCTTTCTACCGGGCGCTCACCACATTGGCCAATGATTTCGTGGCGTTCGACGTCAAGGCGATAGAGCGCGATGTTGGAAGTCTTGCTGCGTAAAGGAGCGTGCGATTCCGTCGGCGGCTAGCCTGAATTCATGCCGCCAACATTTTCCGAAGATTCCGGATCAACTTTTAGGGAGCTAGTCATGACCAAACAATACTTTGGTAGTCCACGAGCAACTGCAATGATCGCAGCGGCGATTGCTGTTCTGGCGGTAGGGGCACCTGTCGCCGCGCAGCAGCCAGCCGCCGAGAGCATGACCATCGAACGAGCGAAGATTCTCGTCCAGCCAGGCGTTTTCGGCGTTTTCACGATGTTCAAACTGCGGCCGGAATGGTCCCGCGTGCCCGCAAAAGATCGCATGAAAGCCGCCGCCGAGGTCAAGCAATTGATCGAGAAACACAAGAACAACGTACTGGTCGATGTCTATCTGACCCGCGGTTTGGAAACCGGCTCGGACTTCTTCTTCCGCGTCCATCTCGCCCGGCCTCAACGCAGGCCTGAGTTCGGCCAGCTATACGGGACCGGCGCCTCGCTATACGGTGGTTGTTCCGGTGAAGAAGAGTGCCGAGTGGTGGAATATCCCGGTTGACCAGCGGTTGCGGGAAATGGAAGCCCATACCGCGCCGACGCTGGCCTACCTGGTCAACGTCAAGCGCAAGCTTTACCACTCCACCGGAATCGACGACACCGATTTCATCACTTATTTCGAGACCAATGATTTGGCCGCGTTCAACAATCTGATGATCTCGCTGGCTTCGGTTCCAGAGAACAAATATCACGTTCGCTGGGGCAGTCCGACCGTTTTGGGCACCATTCACAGCCCGGAAGCGGTAATGAAAGCGCTGGCCGAATAGGCCCTTTAAGGCTGATTGTCATAAGCATCCATGACGGTGCCCCTGACTCATGAGGCAGGGGCACCGCCCTATAAACCATAATAATAGTATTGTTATTATGGTTGAAGTTCTATATATTTTGATCTACATCAAATGTCACTAACGCTTCGAGAGTAATCTCCCGAAAAATTCTGATACTGCACCGCATCAAATGCAGTATTGCCAACGGTTTCTTTTTTGTTTAAGTGAGGTGAATCCATCATGCAATCGCAAGCGACTTACAACTACAAAGTCGTGCGCCAGTTCGCTGTGATGACCGTAATCTGGGGCATCGTAGGCATGCTGGTCGGCGTCATCATCGCCGCCCAACTGGTCTGGCCGGAGTTGAACGTGCACGAGTTCCTGAGCTACGGGCGCCTGCGTCCGCTGCACACCAACGCCGTGATTTTTGCGTTTGGCGGCTGCGCGTTGTTCGCGACGTCCTACTACGCGGTGCAGCGCACCAGTCACGCAGTCCTGTTTGCGCCGGGGCTGGCGGCCTTCACCTTCTGGGGCTGGCAACTGATCATCGTCCTCGCTGCGTTGTCGCTGCCGCTGGGCTTTACCTCCGGCAAGGAATACGCCGAGCTCGAGTGGCCGATCGATATCCTGATCACACTGGTCTGGGTGTCCTACGCCGTGGTGTTCTTCGGTACCATCATCAAGCGCCAGGTCTCGCACATCTACGTGGCGAACTGGTTCTTCGGCGGCTTCATCCTGACGGTTGCGGTGCTGCACCTGGTCAACAGCGCGGCGGTTCCGGTGTTTGCGGCCGGCATCCTGACGCCGAAGTCCTACTCGGCCTACGCCGGCGTGCAGGACGCGATGATCCAGTGGTGGTACGGCCATAACGCGGTGGGCTTTTTCCTCACCGCCGGCTTCCTCGGCATGATGTATTACTTCGTGCCGAAGCAGGCCGGGCGCCCGGTGTATTCCTACCGCCTGTCGGTGGTGCACTTCTGGGCCCTGATCTTCGCTTACATGTGGGCCGGCCCGCACCACCTGCACTACACCGCGCTGCCGGACTGGACACAGTCTGTCGGCATGATCTTCTCGCTGATCCTGCTGGCGCCTTCGTGGGGCGGCATGATCAACGGC
>JAPLRA010000432.1 GCA_026399445.1 Sulfuritalea sp. | reverse complement strand
GTCGATCTTGAAGAAAAAGATGCCGACGAAGGCCAGCGCCGCGATACCGAACAGCACTTCGTTCTTGATCGACCGCGATCCGATGCGCCAGGCAGCGAACAGCACCACCGCGACCACCGCCGGCTTGATGCCATAGAAGATGCCCTGCACCGCCGGCACGTCGCCGAAGGAAAGATAGATCCAGGCGAGAAGCGAAAGCAGCACGAAAGCGGGCAGGAAGAACAGCACACCGGCCATCACCGCACCCCGCACGCCATGCATCAGCCAGCTAATGTAGATGGCGAGCTGGATCGCCTCCGGACCCGGCAGCAGCATGCAGTAGTTGAGCGCATGAAGGTAGCGGTGTTCGGATATCCAGCGCCGGCGTTCAACCAGTTCCTGATGCATCATCGAAATCTGCCCGGCGGGGCCGCCGAAACTTATGAAGCCTAGCTTGAGCCAGTACTTGAAGGCTTCACCGATAGTCGGCGTTGGCGGTACGGCGATGGTGGCTTCAGTCATGCGGCTGCTCCTGCTGGAAATTCGTGTAGAGACCATCAAACACTCGACTCGCCGCAGTAAGCTGTTTGTCATCGTTGAGCGCGGCGATGATTGCGTCGCGCTCAACGCCCAAATGGCTGGTGCGGCTGCTGGGCGGCCTGTCGGGCCGAAAGGCGCTTTGACGGATTGGCTGCGGCGCTAGACGGCGAGCTCCCGAATGTGGCGGGAGACCACCAGCAACTGAGCCGAATCCATGCGCACAATGAACTTGCGAGTGACGGACGTAATCAGTTTTACCGCGCCGGACATGCCAAGACGTGCCGACTGTTCCACCACGAATCCTGCCTTGGCAAGCTTCAACGCCCTCAAATAGTAGTAGTTCATGCCGCTCTCGGTAAGTTCCGCCACCAGATCGGCCAGAGTATCGCGATGATTTTCAGGATCGGAATCTTCTTCAAGCGCCTCGAGTACGGCAAGGGTTTTTGCCCGCAACTCGCCTGAATGGTAGAAGCGCAGAAAGGGCTCCGCGGATTTGGCCTTGGTCTTTGGCGTGGCTTTCGGTGCAGCTTTGCGTGGGGCAGTCATGGTTTTCCGATCAAGTTGAAATACCGCGGAAGCGTCGCCTCGCACAATGCCTATTTGTACTTCTTGAACACCGCTTTCGCATCCCGATTGGCGCGTCCGCTGAAGAAATCATCGGCCTGGGCGCGCATCACCATCTGTATCGCGACCTCGTCGGTGGCGCCGTACTTTTCGGTGATGAGCGTGGTTACTTCGTCGAGATGTTCTTCGTAGGTCATGTTGAATCAAGCCGTTTTCGATTATCGCCGCAAGGTGGACACATACAGCGCCTCGACCCGTTCCCGCGCCCAGGGAGTGCGGCGCAGAAACTTGAGGCTCGAGGCGATGCTCGGATCGTGCGTGAAGCAGCGTATGTCTATTTCCCGCCCCAGACCCTCCCAGCCATAACGGGCCACCAGTTCATTCAGGATCGTGTCGAGGGTAAGGCCGTGCAATGGATTGTTTGGCTGGATGTTCATGGGGGACCGTAGCCGCGGCTCAACGCAATCAATCAATGGCCGTGTTTCGGCTTCGCTTTCGCCGCCGCTGTTTCGGTTGCAACCGCTTCCGGATAGCGCATCACCTCGATCCGTTCCTCCGGTTCGAGCCAGAATTCACCGTGCGGCCCCTTTGCATTGCCGGTGATCAGCAGGATCAGGCCGTCCTCCTGCCGAACATCGGTGACGGTTTCCCAAGCGAAGGTGGGATGGGCGTTGGTGCCGGTGCCGTTGTAGATGTGGTCGTTCAGCCGCACCTCGGACGCTGCTACGTAAATCCTGTTGGTCATGACCGGCTCCCCCTGTCGAGTGAATCTCAGCAGGGAGTATGCCTCACGCCGCACGCATCGCTCAATCCTTGCCGCCGAGCCCCTTATGCAGCAGTTCGGCGACCAGTTCGTTCAAGTCGGTCTGCCGCGACTCCGCCAGGGCACGAATTTCTCCGACCAGTTGCGCGTCAAGCTTGATGGCGAAGGGGATCAATCCCCGGGCCTGATCAAGCTTGCGCTGCTCCTTGCGATCGAGCACGGCACTGCCGGCGATGCGCCCCGGTGTCCCGGTCTGCTTCATGCGGCCTTCAATTTTGATGCCGAGGTTCTTGGCGATGTCAGTTCGTTTCATTGGAAGGTGTCAGTTGAGTGGTTGGAACAACACGTCGAGATCGCCGGCGGTCAGCAGGTGACCGCCACCCTCACCTCCTGATCCGCCCTGCTTCATCAGTTGATCGGCCAGCCCGCGCTTGCGGTTCTGCAGGAGCAGGATTTTTTCTTCCACCGTGCCCTGTGTCATCAGTTTATAGACGAACACCGGCTTGTCCTGGCCGATGCGATGGGCGCGCGCCGTGGCCTGCTCTTCCACGGCCGGATTCCACCACGGGTCGTAATGGATCACGGTATCGGCGGCGGTCAAGTTGAGGCCCGTGCCACCGGCCTTGAGGCTGATCAGGAACAGCGGCACGCGCCCTTCCTGAAAATCCTTGATCGGCGTTTCGCGGTCGCGGGTCTGGCCGGTGAGCTTTGAATACTGGATGCCGCGCTTTTCGAGTTCGAATTCGATCAGGCTCAGCATCGAGGTGAATTGTGAGAACAGCAGCACCTTGCGGCCTTCGTCGAGCAACTCATCGAGCATTTCCATCAAGGTCGCCAGCTTCGCCGAATGGGCATGCCCCTTTTTCACCAGCGCCTCGGCGGCCGGCAGCTTCACCAGCCGTGGATCGCAGCAGATCTGCCGCAGCTTGAGCAACGCATCGAAGATCATGATCTGGCTGCGGCCCACGCCCTGCTCGGTCAGCACCAGGCGCAACTTGCGATCGAAGGCCACGCGCAGCGATTCATACAGGTCGCGCTGGCCGCCTTCGATCTCCACCCAGCGCACCATCTCGGTACGGGGCGGCAGGTCCTTCAGCACCTGTTCCTTGGTCCGCCGCAACAGGAAAGGCCGCACGCGTTCGGCCAGACGAACGCGCATCTCGTCGTCGCCCAGCTTTTCGATCGGTGTGCGGAACACCTGGGTAAAGCGCTTGCCGTTGCCGAGCAGGCCCGGCATCAGGAAATCGAACTGTGCCCAGAGTTCGCCCAAGTGGTGCTCCAGCGGCGTACCCGTCAGGGACAGGCGGTGACGGGCCTTGAGGCTGCGCGCCACCTGATGCGACTGTGCCTTGGGATTCTTGATGAACTGGGCCTCGTCCATCACCAGCAGATGCCACTCCTGCGCCAGCAGGGTTTCGCGGTCGCGCACCAGCAACGGGTAGGTGGTCAGCACCAGATCGACCTGGCCGATCTCGCCGAAATGTTCGGCGCGGTCCTTGCCATGCAGGATCAGCACCTTGAGGCCGGGCGCGAACTGCGCGGCCTCGTCGCGCCAGTTGGCCATCAGGCTGGTGGTGGCCACCACC
>JAPLRA010000367.1 GCA_026399445.1 Sulfuritalea sp. | reverse complement strand
CTGCCCAAGGGCTGCATGCACAGCCATCGCACGGTGCAACACACCCTGATGGCCGGCTACCAGTGGTTCGGCATCCAGCAGGACGCGGTGTATCTCGCCGTGCTGCCCTTCTTCCACGTCACCGGCATGCAGGGCAGCATGAGCGGCCCACTGCAGGCCGGCTCCACCGTGGTGCTGTTGCCGCGCTGGGACCGCGACGCCGCCGCGCAGTGCATCGCGCGCTACGGCGTGACTTCATGGACCGCGATCCCGACCATGGTGATCGACTTCCTGATGAACCCGAAGCTCGGCGAGTACGACCTGTCGTCGATTGGCCGCATGAGCGGTGGCGGCGCCGCGATGCCCGAAGCCATCGCGCAGAAGCTGCTCGACATGGGCATCACCTACGTAGAAGGCTACGGCCTGTCGGAGACCATCGCGCCATCGCACATCAATCCGCCCGACCGGCCCAAGAAGCAGTGCCTCGGCATCCCGATCTTCGACGTCGAATCGATGGTGGTCGATCCCAACACCTTCAAGGAAGTTCCGCCCGGCGAAGTCGGCGAAATCGTCACGCGCGGCCCGCAGGTCTTCCTCGGCTACTGGAACAACGCCGAGGCGACGCGCAATGCCTTCGTCGACATCGACGGCCAGAGCTGGTTCCGCACCGGAGACCTCGGCCGCATCGATGAGGACGGCTACTTCTTCATGGTCGACCGCCTGAAGCGCATGATCAACGCCTCCGGTTTCAAGGTCTGGCCGGCCGAGGTCGAAGCCCTGATGTACCAACACCCGGCGATTCAGGAAGCCTGCGTCATCGGCGCCAAAGACCCGCATCGGGGCGAAACCGTGAAGGCCATCGTGGTGATCAAGGAAGCCCAGCGCGGCAAGGTCAACGAGCAGGAGATCATCGACTGGGCGCACGCCAACATGGCCGCCTACAAGTCGCCCCGCATCGTCGAGTTCGTCGAAACCCTGCCCAAGTCCGCCACCGGCAAAGTGATGTGGCGCGCACTGCAGGAAAAGGAGGCGGCTAGCGCCGCATGAATCCATGATTACCGTCCACCACCTCGAAACCTCCCGTTCGCAGCGCGTGCTCTGGCTGCTTGAGGAACTGGGCGTGCCCTACGAACTGAAGATCTACAAGCGCGACCCGCGCACGCGGCTGGCGCCGCCGGAACTGAAGCAGGTACACCCGCTGGGCAAGTCGCCGGTGATCACCGACGGCGATCTGGTGGTGGCTGAATCCGGCGCCATCCTCGAATACCTGGCAGAAACCTATGGCGACCAGGCCAGGGGCGATCTGGCCGGCCTGCTGGCGAAGCCGGGCACGCCGGAGCACCGGCAGTTGCGCTTCTGGATGCACTACGCCGAAGGCTCGCTGATGAACTGGCTGGTGATGAAACTGGTGTTCAGGAGTATCCCGACCCAGCCGATGCCCTTCTTCGTCAAACCGATCGCGCGGCAACTGTGCCAGAAGGTTCAGGAAAAGCTGATCGACCCGAACCTGAAGACCAGCATGGACTTCATGGAAGCACATCTGGGCAAAAGCACTTGGTTCGCCGGAGAGCAACTCAGCCTCGCCGACTTCCAGATGAGTTTTGCCGTGGCCGCGCTGCTGGCGCGGTCCGACGCCGCACGGCAATGCCCGAAGATCGCGGCCTGGCTGGCCCGCGTCGAAGCCCGGCCCGCCTACCAGCGCGCCCTGGCCAAAGGAGGTCCGGTGGTGATGTCCGCCTGATCGAAAGCAACCGCCCGCGGCAATGAGCGGCGCCGCTCAAGCGGCCATAAACAATCCTCATAAACGGCACCGAGAGGCGGTGCTACCATTCCGGCATCTTGTTTCATCCCGGCCGAACCTCCCCCGCATGATTGCCGCCGCCCGCCGCGCGCAGCTTGCACGCGTCTTTCCCTTCCTGCGCTGGTGGCCGCTGGTCTCCCGCAGCACGCTGAAAGACGACCTGCTGGCCGCTTTCACCGGCGCCTTGATCGTCCTGCCGCAAGGCGTGGCCTTTGCCACCATCGCCGGCCTGCCGCCGCAATACGGCCTCTACGCGGCGATGATCCCGGCCATCGTCGGTGCGCTGTTCGGTTCCTCCTGGCATCTGGTGTCCGGCCCCACTACGGCGATCTCCATCGCGCTCTACGCCGCGATCCACCATCTGGCCGAACCGGGAACGCCGCAGTACATCGGGCTGGTGCTGACGCTGACCCTGCAGGTCGGCATCTTCCAGCTGGCGCTCGGCCTGGCGCGCATGGGCGCGCTGGTCAATTTCATTTCGCATACCGTGGTGATCGGCTTCACCACCGGCGCCGCGGTGCTCATCGCAGCGAGCCAGATCCGCAGCTTCTTCGGCATCGACATCCCGCGCGGTGTGCCCTTCTACGAAATCCTGCATCAGTTTTTTGCCCAGTTCGACCACATCAATCTGTGGGTGACCGGGGTCGGCGTCATCACACTTGCGGCGGGCATGCTGACCAAGCGCTTCTGGAAGAAATTTCCCTACATGATCGCCGCGATGCTGGCCGGCGGCGTCGCCGCTTATTTCCTCAACACCGTGATCGGGCAGGCCGAGACCGGCATCAAGACCGTCGGCGCGCTTCCCGCCGGGCTGCCGCCGATTTCCCTGCCGGACTTCTCGTTTGCCGCGCTGAAGAAGACTTTCATCCCGGCGCTGGTCATCACCATGCTGGCGCTCACCGAAGCGGTGTCGATTGCCCGCGCCATCGCTGTGCGCTCCGAGCAGCGCATCGACGGCAACCAGGAATTTATCGGCCAGGGTCTGTCCAACATCGTCGGCGCCTTCTTCTCCGGATACGCCTCGTCGGGCTCCTTCAACCGTTCCGGCGTGAACTACGAAGCCGGTGCGCGCACGCCGTTGGCCACCGTCTTCGCCTCGATCTTCCTGATCCTCATCCTGCTCATCGTCGCCCCGTTGGCTGCCTACCTGCCCAACGCGGCCATGGCCGGCATCCTGTTCCTGGTGGCCTGGGGGCTGATCGATTTCCATCACATCGCCTCAATCTGGAAAACCAGCCGCTCCGAATCGGCCATCCTCTGGGTCACGGTGATCGGCACACTGCTGAACCTCGAAGCGGGCATCGTCGCCGGCGTGCTGTTCTCGCTGCTGCTCTACCTCAACCGCACCTCGCGCCCGACCATCGAACCGCTGGTGCCGGAGGTCGACGCCCGCGGCTACCATTTCGTCGAGGCTCGCGGCAAGCCCGAATGCCCGCAGCTGCGCGTGGTACGCATCAACGGCTCGGCCTACTTCGGCGCAGTGGATCACATTCAAAGTACGCTGCAGTCGATCGATGCGGAGAACCCGCGGCAGAAGTCGGTACTGATCGTCTCGCTCGGTATGAACTTCATCGACGTCGCCGGCGCCGAGATGTTCGCACAGGAAGCACGGCGGCGCCGGCGCATGGGCGGCGGCCTGTATTTCTATCGCATGAAGTCGACCGCCTACGAGCTGTTGCGCCAGGGCGGCTACGTCAGCGCGATCGGCGAAGGCGCCTTCTTCGAGGTCAAGACCAACCCCACCGAAGCGCTCTACTGGACGCTCGATCCCGACATCTGCCGCACCTGCAAGACGCGCATCTTCGCCAACTGCAACAGCGGTCGCCTGCCCGACGGCGACCGTCGCCTGCGCCTGATGCTGGCCGCCGACGGCAGCGAAATGGCCGCCGCACCACGCGGGCTGGCGATCGCCCTGGCCAGCCAGCTTGGCGTCACGCTTGACGTCACCGGGGTCGCCACCAACGTAGAACAACTCAATACCGTTGCCGCGCGCCTCGCCGCGATCCGGGTGGCGGGCATTGCGGCGGACGTGCCGTGCGAACTGATCAATCGGCAGGGCCACGACCTCGCGCACGAGATCCATGCCGCAGCGGCGGAAGCAAATACGCAGTTGCTGGTGATCGGGCGCCGCGTCGTGCCGGATACGACTCAGGAACTCGGCCCCGTGGCGCAGCGCATCCTTGTGGCAACGGCGCATCCTGGTGCCCTTTGACGGCAGCGACGCCGCCATGGCGGCCTGCGATCTGGCCGGGCAATTGGCCAAGCCGGGGCAACTACCGGTGACGCTGTCCTCGGTATTCGATCGCAACGGCAAGCTTCCGCAGGCCATCGAGGATGCCGCACAACTGGCGATCGCCAAGCTCAAGCTGGAAGGCATCAGCAGCGAACTGCTGGTCCGCCAGCACAGGATCGCCGACGGCATCATCGCCGCCGTGGAAGAAACGCAGGCCGACCTCATCGTGCTCTATCGCCACACTCGAGGCGGCCTCGGCCGCAAGCTGCTCGGCAGCGTCAGCGAAGAAGTGATCCGCCGCGCACGGATTCCCGTGCTGCTCGTTAGCGAGGCCGTCCTCGGCGCCGAAAACCCGGTGGGCTGAGCGCCGCTGAAAAGTCGGCCCTGATGATACGGCGAAATGCGGGCTAGCGTCTCGAAACCGGGTCGATGCTGACCCCTTTGACCAATGCTGACCGCTTTGACCGTTCTGAGGGAACACTGTTCTCCGCGGTGCAGAGCCACACGCTACCGGTCGAGGCCGCGAGCCGCGGCTGCGGCTCATGGGCGCAACTGATTCTGCGCTGGATACTGGCCAACCTGGCGGTGATCTGTGCGATTCCGGCGAGCACTCGGATCGAACATCTCGAAGACAACATGGCGGCAGGAGCCACCGCACTCCCGGAACCCGGCGCGCAGTGGGCGCTTGTGCGGATGGCGGGGTTCTAGGAATCGCAGCGGACGGAGCTCAGAACTCTTCCCAGCTTTCATCCGCCTTGGCCAGGCGCGGCGGCGTTCCCTTCGACGCCTTGCTGGCCGACTGAGAGCCGCTCAACTTCGGCTGCTGGAGAATGGTTCGCATGGGTGTCGTCGACAACCTGCCGCCATCGCCGGCCAGCTTGAACATGCTGACCGCCTGCACCAGGCCACGCGCCTGCTCTTCCAGGCTTTCGGCAGCGGCCGCTGCTTGTTCCACCAGTGCCGCGTTCTGCTGCGTCACTTCGTCCATCTGGCTCACCGCCTGCGTGGTCTGCTCGATGCCGGAGCTTTGCTCGCGGCTGGCGCCGGCAATTTCGGTAATCAACCCGGCCACTTCCTGGAAACCTTCGACCACCTTGTCGATGCTCTGGCCCGCCTGCTGCACCAGGCCGACGCCGCCTTCGACCTGCTCGACCGACTCGGCGATCAGGGTCTTGATTTCCTTCGCCGCCGTTGCGCTGCGCTGCGCCAGATTGCGCACCTCGGTGGCCACCACGGCAAAGCCGCGACCCTGTTCGCCGGCGCGAGCGGCTTCCACCGCAGCGTTCAGGGCCAGGATATTGGTCTGGAAAGCAATGCTGTCGATGACGCCGATGATGTCCGATATTTTCTTCGAACTGCCCTGGATGCCGTTCATGGTGGTGACGACGCCCTTTACCATCTCGCCGCCGCGCGCCGCAGCCGTGCTGGTGGCTTGCGCCAGTTCCTGCGCGTGCTTGGCGTTGTCGGCATTGAGCTTGACGGTGGAGTTGAGTTCCTCCATCGCGCTGGCGGTTTCTTCCAGGCTGCTGGCCTGTTGTTCGGTGCGCGATGACAGGTCCTGGTTGCCGGCGGCGATTTCCTGCGACGCGGTATTGATCGCCTCGGTGGCCTCCTTGATGCGACCGATCACCTCGCAGAGGCGCGCCACCGTAGTGTTGGTGTCGTCCTTGAGTTGGCCGAAGATGCCGAGGTACTCGGCCTCGATCTTGCGCGTCAGGTCGCCCTGAGCCATGGCCTGCAAAGCTCCGGCAACGTCCTTGAGACCAGTCGAGGTGATGTCCGAAAGCTTGTTGAGGCCCTCGGCCAACTGCAGGAAAAAGCCCTGCTTTCCTTCCAGGGTGAGCCGCTGCTCGAAATCGCCGCGCAGCGCACCCTCGACTACCGCTGCCACCTCGCGCTCGACGGTGACTTCCGCCGTCCGATCGTGCCACTCGGCGACGACGCCGAGGCGCTCATTGCGTTCGTTGATCACCGGACTGGCGCGCACCCGCAGGAAGCTGCCGCCGACTTCGAGATTGGCCGTGTAGGTGCTGGTGAAGGTGGCGAGCAGGTTTGCCTGGTGCGCCGGGTTCTTGTGGAAGCTGTCGATGTTCGCGCCCATCATCCGGGTCACGTCGAAGCTCGGCAACTGCTTGCGGATGGCCTCTTCCGCGCCCTTGAGGACGGCCAGTACCGACTTGTTGGCGTAGATGATGTTGCGCTGGTTGTCGGCAATCATCACCCCGATGCTGACATTGTCCAGCGCGACGCGGATGCGAAGGTTTTCATCGGCAATCTTCTTGTCGGCGGTAATGCGCGCCAGCAGTTGTTCCTGCATGGAGCGGATGGAGGCAACCAGGCTACCGGTATCGCCGGGCTCGACTTCGATTTGATTGTCGAGCTTGCCGGCGGCGATGTTGCGTGTGATGTCGGCGGCGTAGTCCGGCTCGCCACCCAACTGCCGCAGGATGCTGCGCGTGAGGTAGATGGCCAGTACCGCGGTCGCCAGCACGGCAGCAATCGTCAGCACGATGAACAGCGTCATGATGCGGTTTGCATCGCCCTTGAGCCGGGCCTGCTCACCGAGCAGGTCGCTTGCAAGCCGGCTCTCGACATCCTTGAGCAGGTTGATCCTGTCGGTGGACACCTTGAACCAGTGTGCGGGATCGGCGCCAAGGCTTGCCTGGCTGGCGTTGTCCGCGGCGAGCTTCTTGATTCGCGCGACCTCCTCAACGACTTGCCCGGAGATCTTTTCCTTGAAGAAGGCCTTCTGGCCATCCAGCGCATAGTGAAAAAATTCGTCGACGTAGACTTCCTGCGATGCCGCATTCCTTAGAAATGCGGTCAGGGTGGCGGACGTGAATTTATCCACGGTGAACGCCGCTGCCAGCATCGCGCGTTCCCTGCCCGCGCGCTCCTTGGCCTCGAGCAGGCTCGAGTAGGCGGCGCTCAGGCGGGAGATTTCACCGCTGCTGCTGAGTGTGGATACTGCGGCAGGCGCCTTGAGGAAACCGGCAATCGTCTTGGTGTAGTAAGCCGCCGAATCCGGCGCCTCGATTCGTAGCGCGCTGATGGCGCTGCGCTTGGCGGGAAGCTCCTGCAGACCGCCTTCGGCCGCCCCCAGAACGGTCTTGAGCTCGGCTCCGTAGCGCGCGATGTCGAAACTCTTCAGCGCATCACCGAGAGCCTTGCTCTTCCTGTCTGTTTCCGTGCGCTGTGCGGGCAACTCGGCGACGTTGCGGACTCCCTTGCTGCTGATGAACCCCGCGCTCAGCCCCCGCTCTTTCTGCAATTCGTGAGCCAGGTCGCCAATCTTG
>JAPLRA010000501.1 GCA_026399445.1 Sulfuritalea sp. | reverse complement strand
GTCGAAGAAGAGCTGCTGACGCGCGAATTCAGCATCGCCCTCGACTGCCATTCCGGTTTCGGCCTGCACGATCGCCTCTGGTTTCCCCATGCCCACACCACGTTGCCGATCGAGCACCTGCCCGAAATGCACGCGCTGAAGGAAATATTCGACCAGACCTATACCAACCACAGTTACCTGTTCGAGCCGCAAAGCCGGCAGTACCTGACTCACGGCGACCTCTGGGATTACCTGTACCTGCAGGCAGAGCATTCCGGCCGCATCTTTCTCCCGCTCACCCTGGAAATGGGCTCGTGGCTCTGGGTGAAGAAGAATCCGCGCCAGCTGTTTTCGCGTCATGGCATCTTCAATCCGCTGATCGGCCATCGCCAGCAGCGGGTGCTGCGACGCCATCTGTCCTGGCTCGACTTTCTCGCTCGCGCCGCCAGCGGTTACCCGCGCTGGCTTCCCGCCGGCGCGGCGCGCGAGCGCCATCGTGAGCAAGCCTTGGCAATGTGGTATCGGGGAGGCGACGCATGAGTACCTGGGTCTTCCTGCGCGGCCTGACGCGCGAAAGCCGTCACTGGGGCGACTTTCCGGAAGTCTTTCGCAAGGTCATCGGCGATGCTGAAATCGTCACGCTCGACCTGCCCGGCAACGGCTGTCTGCACCGGATGGAAAGTCCGCTCCGCGTCGAGCAGATGGCCGACTATTGCCACACCGAGATGCTGTCGCGCGGCTTGAAACCGCCCTATGTTCTGCTGGCGATGTCGCTGGGAGCAATGGTGGCGCTCGCCTGGGCGCAGCGCCATGGCGACGAAGTGTCCGGATGCGTACTGATCAACACCAGCCTGCGTCCCTTCAGCCCCTTCCGCCAGCGCTTGCGGCCGAGGAATTACCCTGTGCTGCTCAAGCACGCGTTGCTTGGCGGCAGCCCCGACGAGTGGGAGGCCACGATCCTTGCCCTGACCAGCAATCTCGCCGACAAGCGCACATCGATACTCGACGCCTGGGTTGCTCTGCGACGCGAATGCCCAGTCTCGCGCAGCAATACGCTGCGGCAACTATGGGCTGCAAGTCGCTACCGCGCGGACGCCAAGCCCGCGGCACGGCTGCTGATCCTCGCCAGTACACAGGATCGCCTGGTCGATCCGTGCTGTTCGCGCCAGCTTGCATCGCGCTGGGGATGCGCCTTTGGTGAGCATCCCGCTGCCGGCCACGATATACCGCTCGACGACGGTCCATGGGTGGCAAGGCAGGTGCGCGACTGGCTGGCGATGACTCCGTCGTCCGGTTCAGGCTGAACCCGGCGACTCCTTCTTGCCCGGTAGCGGATGCGCGGCGTCCAGCCTTGGCAGGTTCAATCCGCGGACGCGCTGCAACTGGCTGGGGACGTCGTCGAGCAGGGCGGCATGCCGCCGCCCGTGCCAGCCGCCGACCAGCGTCACGGCTTCTCGCAATAGCGGGTCGCGTCCGGCGCAGACCATCAGCAAGGTGCCGGCGCTGGCAAGATCGTTGAGCTGCCCCAGTTCATCCTGAAGCCCGGCGAGCCGCTTGATCGCAGCGGCGCCGGATTTGCCGGGAATCATCGGGCCGAAGAACTCGATGGCATAGCGCAGCCGCTTGATGCCGATGCGCAACTCGTGAAGCGAGGAGGGGTAGTCCACGCGGGCGGCATCGGCAAGCTCGAGAATCCTCTTTAGCAGGCGGCGCAGGCGGCGGTCGGCAAACTGCAGCAGGGATGGCGCCTCGTCTGCTGCGCCGGGCGGCGCGACGAACGGGGCGCCGTGAAGCAGGCTGCCGGCGGTCAGCAGCAGCTGGCCGTAGGCGGGTTGCCGCAGCATATGCCTGATGTCGGCACGCGCGGCATAAAGCCGATCGGTGACGGCACTGGCCAGATCGGTGAGGCGAGGTTCATCCGGCAGGGCGTTTGCCACCGGGACAACGATCTCCGCCATCAGCACATCGAAGTCGCGGGCTTGTCCCAGCGCACGCATCAATTCGCGCATCGGCGGTACTAGGTACTCGGCGAAACCGGCCGGCAGCACCGGGCCGAACATGCGCAAGGCTGCGCGCAGGCGGCGCATGGCGACCCGCATCTGATGCACGTATTCCGGATCGTCGCTGCGCACCGCGCCGTCGTGGTTGAGCTGCAGATGCGACAGGCAGTCCAGCGCGATCAGGCGGAAGGCGGCCAGCGGCGTGTCGTCGGCATCGATCGGTACGTCGCCGGCCTTGACCGGGCGCGCCGGCATGTTGAGG
>JAPLRA010000211.1 GCA_026399445.1 Sulfuritalea sp. | reverse complement strand
ATCGGCATCGTCATCGGGCCGGACAAGGATATTCCCGCACCTGACGTCGGCACCAACGAGCAGACCATGGCGTGGATGATGGATACCTACTCGATGAACGTCGGACACACCGCCAGCGGTGTCGTTACCGGCAAGCCGATCGCCTTGGGCGGCTCGCTGGGTCGCCAGGAAGGGACGGGGCGGGGTGTTTTCATCGCCGCGCGCGAAGCCGGCATCCGCAGCGGGATTCCGCTTTCCGGCGCCTGCGTGGTGGTGCAAGGCTTTGGCAATGTCGGCGGCATCGCGGCGCGGATTTTCCGCGAGCACGGGGCGAAAGTCGTCGGCCTGCAGGATGCGGAAGCCACCATCGCCAACCCGGCCGGGATAGACATTCCCGCCGCGCTTGCGCACGTTGCGGAGCATGGGAGCCTGCGCGGTTTTGCCGGTGCGACACCCGTCAGCGACGACGACTTCTGGCAACTCGAGTGCGAGTATTTCGTTCCGGCGGCCCTCGAAGGGCAGGTGACGCCAGAGCGTGCGGGCCGCATGCGGACCAGGATCATCGTCGAGGGCGCCAACGGGCCGACCACGCCGGCGGCCGACGACATCCTGCACGAGCGCAACATTCTGGTCATTCCGGATGTGCTGGCCAATGCCGGCGGCGTGACCGTTTCCTACTTCGAGTGGGTGCAGGATTTTTCCAGCTTCTTCTGGAGTGAAGAGGAGATCAACGCCCGTCTCGAGAGCATCATGGTGAAAGCCTTCGATGCGATCTGGCAGACGGCACAGGAACGGAAAGTGTCGATTCGCACCGCGGCGTTTATTATCGCCTGTCAGCGCGTACTCGCCGCCCGCGAGCAACGTGGCCTATATCCGTAACGCTCATGGTACCGAGCTTCATTCGTAGAAGATTTAACACGCGAAAGGCGAATTGAAGGCCCGCCCCTCCCATCCTCCCCTCGCGGGCAGGCTTTTGATTAGCTCGCTTCGCTCGGCTATCACCAGTCGCTTCGAACGAGTTGTTTCACGTTAAGCCAGCCAGGAGTCAATCCAATGAAAATCGCCAACAACGTCGCCGAACTGATCGGCAATACTCCGCTGGTGCGTCTGAATCGGTTGAGTGCCGGCATCGACGGCACCATCGCGCTCAAGCTGGAATTCTTCAATCCGGCGCACAGCGTCAAGGATCGCATCGCCGTGGCCATGCTCGATGCCGCCGAAAAGGCCGGCAAGCTCAAGCCGGACAGCATCATCCTCGAACCGACCTCAGGCAACACCGGCATCGGCCTGGCCATGGTCGCCGCGGCGCGCGGCTACAAGGCCGCCTTCGTCATGCCCGAGACCATGAGCCGCGAACGCAAGCTGATCCTCAAGGTCTACGGCGCGGAGCTGATCCTCACGCCGGGGCCGGAAGGCATGGGCGGCGCGATCAAAAAAGCGCAGGAACTGGCGGCGGCCGATAGCCGCTACTTCATTCCGCAGCAGTTCGAGAACCCCGCCAACCCGGAGATCCATCGCCACACCACGGCCGAGGAGATCTGGCGCGACACCGACGGCAAGGTCGATATCTTCGTCTCCGGCATCGGCACCGGCGGCACCATCACCGGTGTCGGCGAAGTGCTGAAGGCGCGCAAGCCCGGCGTGCAGATCATAGCCGTCGAGCCGGATGCCAGCCCGGTATTGTCTGGCGGCCAGAAAGGCCCGCACCCGATCCAAGGCATAGGCGCCGGCTTCGTGCCGGCCATCCTCAACACCAAGATCTACGACGAGGTGGTCCGGGTCAAGAACGACGACGCTCTGGGCACCGCGCGCAAGCTGGCCACCGACGAAGGCCTGCTGGTCGGGATTTCATCGGGTGCGGCGGTCTGGGCGGCGCTGGAAGTGGCGAAGCGCCCGGAGAACAAGGGCAAGTTGGTGGTGGTGATCATTCCTTCGTTCGGCGAACGTTACTTGTCGACCGTGCTGTATCAGCACCTGGAGGTATAGGCGCCGTAGTAAACTCGGGGGATCATGCCATTCGATTTCGATACCTCCATCGCCCGTAGCGACCGCGACTCCATCAAGTGGGGCAAATACGCCGGGCGTGACACCATCCCGCTGTGGGTCGCCGACATGGATTTCACCGCACCCCCGTCGGTGCTCGATGCGTTGCGGCGGCGGATCGAGCATGGCGTGTTCGGCTACGGCGGGCCGTGGCCATCGCTCACCGATGCGGTGCT
>JAPLRA010000223.1 GCA_026399445.1 Sulfuritalea sp. | reverse complement strand
ATCGCGCTGACAGGGATGAAAGGCGGGCAACGCTGATCAGCGACATCCTGTGGCTGGAACAGAATCTCCGCTTTCATCTAACGCGCAACGAGGAACTGCTCGGGCGCATTGATCGGGTCCATACAGCCAATGCAGCGGCGTTCGAATCCTATGCCCGTACCTTGTTCGGATTCGAAAGCGGCCTGCGGCAACTGATCTGGCTGGGTGAAGACGGCATGGTAAGACTGGCGCATCCGACTACCATGGATCCAAGTCTGGTGGGTGATGCCGGGGAAGCTATTCCCTCCCGACAGAGCTTTCGGCTCGCTCGCTCTCTAGGGAAATCTGTGTACAGCAAGGCCTACCCGTATTTCACCAACGACTGGCAGTTCGAGGTGCACGTCCCCGTATCCCGTGAGGGCAGAATTGTCGGCGTGGCGGTCGGAGTGTACCGGATTCGGGATCTTCTCGGCGACAGCGTGCCGTGGTGGCTGGCGGAGCGCTATCGGATCAGCATCATTGGAGACTCCGGCAAGGTACTCGGGACACGCTCAAAAGTGGAGTCTCTCGTTATGGAGGAAGGCTATCAAGTCGGCTTTGATCCCCCTGGGTGGGGGCTCGCACTGCACGCCGTGCCCTACCATGCACCGCGACCTCTGGCCAGCATCCTTCTGTCCGCCAGCCTGGTCATTCTCGCGACGATCGTGCTCTGGAGCCTCTGGATTCTGCGCCGCCATGTGCTACGTCGGCAGGCCGTTGAGGAACAGTTGCGCCAGGAACACGCCTTTCGCAAGGCCATGGAAGACTCTCTCGACACGGGCATGCGGGCCCGGAATCTGGATGGAGAGATCGTTTACGTAAACCCGGCCTTCTGTCGCATGGTGGGCTGGTCCGCTGCGGAACTGATCGGCCGCCGTCCACCGATGCCCTACTGGGCCGATGAATATCTCGACGAAACCCGCCTGGTTCATGATCGCGTCCTCGCCGGAGAAGGACCGGAAGAGGGTTTCGAACTGAAGCTCAAGCGCCGCAACGGCGAGCTTATCGATGTCCTGATTCACGAAGCCCCCTTGATCGATGCTCGCGGAAAGCAGTCGGGATGGATGGGGTCGATGGTATTACCGAGCGGAAACAAGCGGACGAACGCGCGCGCCAGCAACAGGATCGCCTTCAATCTACTGCGCGTCTTGTCGCCATGGGTGAAATGGCGTCAAGCATTGCACATGAGCTGAACCAGCCGCTGGCCGCAATCTCGAGCTACTGCACGGGAGCAGCCAACCTGCTGCGCAACGACGCCCCGTCAACAGAGGTAGTACCGGCACTCGACAAGGCAGTGGAGCAGGCACGGCGAGCCGGACAGGTGATCCGCCGCATTTACAGCCTTGCTCGCCATAGCGAAGATCGCTTTGAATTGATCCGGCTTGGCGAACGCATTGACGCTGCGCTGGCTCTGACGGAAGTCAATATTCGGCAGAAGGGCATCCGGCTCACTCTTGACCTTCAGGCACAACCACTCATCGAGGGCGATCCGGTACTGCTTGAGCAGGCGCTGTTCAACCTCTTGCGCAATGCGGCTGAATCAATGCGGGATACCCTTCCCGATCGGCGACAGATCGACATCAGGCTTTCATGCGCCGATGGCTATGCACTGTTGACCATAGCCGATCGAGGCTGCGGGATTGAAGCCAATGTTGCCGACAAACTGTTTGATCCGCTATTCACGACAAAGGCCGAAGGCTTGGGCATGGGGCTGGCAATCTGCCGGTCAGTGGTGGAAAATCACCGGGGTCGTCTCTCATTTGAGACCAACCCGGGAGGAGGAACGGTGTTCCATATTCTGCTGCCTCTGGCGCCCCAATGAACCGCGCCATCACACACATCGTCGATGATGACCCGGCAGTGCGCGATGCGCTGCAGTGGCTGCTGCAGTCACGCGACGCGCCATCGCAAACCTGGAAATCCGCCAACGAGTTTCTGGCCTTCGCCAGTCGCGATCTGTGCGGCTGTCTGCTGCTGGATGTACGGATGCCGGGAATGAGCGGCATCGAGCTATTTGATCGGCTGAGGGCTCTGCAATGTCGCCTGCCAGTGATATTTCTGACCGGACACGGCGACGTGCCAATGGCAGTTCAGGCCTTGAAAGACGGCGCCTTCGACTTTATCGAAAAGCCCTACGACGACAATGCACTGGTCGACAAAGTGCTGGCAGCTATCGCTCAAGACACAAAACGCAACCTCCGAGAAAACTCGATACTTTTGTTGGAGCAGAAGCTGGCCCAGCTTACCCACCGCGAACAGGAGGTAATGCAGAGGATTCTGGCCGGCAAGTTGAACAAGGTCATCGCCGACGAACTCGGGATTGCGATGCGCACCGTCGAGGTCCATCGCGCGCACATTTTCGAAAAAATGCAGGTCCGTTCTGCCGTCGAGTTGTCGCAGGTGCTCAGTCTGCTACCAAACAAACCGGACAGCTAATTCAGATTCTTGAAGTGGAGCCAGCCGGCTTCGCACCATAGCGAATAGCTTGCAAGGTCAATTCGCGGATGCCGGTCATTGCCTGCAGTCTGCAATTGGCGCACGAATTCATTTAGACGGCGCTCATCCGGTGGCTGAACCGCATACCAGGTCAGCATGGCGCGCAGCAGATTTCTGGCGCGGGCGTCAGGTAACTCACGAACCAGCTTCAGAGGTAGCGGAAACTCGGGCGGGGTGCCGCGAAGATCCAAAGCGGCAAGGTCTTCAAGCAACGCGTCCGCCTCACCGAAACGAGCAGCGGCGGCGGCCAGTTGCTTGCCTGCTCTGGGGAAGCGCGACGCGATAAGCGGAAAAATTTGGTGCCGCAAGAAGTTCCGCGTGTAGCGACAGTCGGCATTGCTTTCGTCCTCGACCCAGGCCAACCGATGGAGCCGGGCATACGCTAGCAGTTCATCGCGTGTCACAGCTAGCAGGGGACGCAACACCCGGCCTCGTGACTCCGGCATCGCACCCGCTCCACGCACGCCAGCACCGCGCAGCAAGTTGTGCAAAACAGTTTCCGCTTGGTCGTCAGCGTGATGAGCAAGAAGAATCCAGTCAGCCGGGTGGTCGGCTAGCGCCTTGTGGCGCTTTTCGCGAGCGGAAGCCTCAAGCCCTGCGCCAGAATTCAGGGGGACATCAACGCGAAGATGTGTAAGCGGAATGTCCAACTCTTGGCAAACACCCGTGCAGGCATCGGCCCAGGCATCAGCATTGGCGCTGAGCCCATGGTGAACGTGAAGCGCGGAGAGACTGAAGGCCGAATTCCTCGCCACACCGCTAGCGGCGTGTAGCAACACGGTGGAATCGAGTCCGCCCGAGAAGCCGACCACGACCAACTGCCCCTGCGTGGCGTG
>JAPLRA010000162.1 GCA_026399445.1 Sulfuritalea sp. | reverse complement strand
GCTCGACGTCCAGCCAGTTGCCGTCGGGCGTCACCATGCGCCACGAGGCCAGGTTGTCCAGCGCCGTGCCCCACAGCACCGCCTTCTTGCCGCCGGCATTCATGGCAATGTTGCCGCCGATGCAGGAGGCATCGGCCGAGGTCGGGTCGCAGGCGAAGACCAGGTCGGCCTTCTCTGCGGCCTCCATGACGCGCCGCGTGACGAGTCCGGCGCCGGTGTACACCGTCGCGTAGTCTTTGTCCGTGCCGGGCAGGCGCTTGATCTCGACCGGTCCCAGATCGATCAGCTTCTCGGTATTGATCACCACCGAGAGCGCTTCCAGCGGTACTGCGCCACCGGTGTAACCGGTGCCGCCGCCGCGCGGAATGATGGTCAGGCCGAGTTCGATGCAGGCGCTGACCAGCGGCGCCATTTCCTCTTCGGTATCCGGCGTCAGCACCACAAACGGATACTCGACGCGCCAGTCGGTGGCGTCGGTCACATGCGAAACGCGCGCCAGGCCGTCGAAGCAGATGTTGTCCTTGCGCGTGTGTTTGGCCAGCGTCTTCTGCGCCTTCTTGCGCAAGCTGCGGGTTTCCTCGAACCAGCGCTCGAAAGACTGCACGGCCGCTTGTGCGGCGGTCAGCAGCAGCGCGACACGCTCGTTGCCTTCGCGCCGTTTGTCGATTTCGCGCAGGCGGTGGCGCAGCGCTTCCACCAGCGCCTCGCGCCGCTCGCGATTGGCCAGCAGGTCGTCTTCGAGATAGGGATTGCGCCGCACCACCCAGATGTCGCCCAGTACCTCGTAGAGCATGCGCGCCGAGCGGCCGGTGACCCGAGCAGGCGGATGACGATCTCGCGGTCGGAGAACGAAGTGTAGTTGTAGGGGATTTCGCGCAGGCGGGCGGTCATGCTGGTGTGCGGTGGAACCAAAGGGCTCTATTGTAGGCGATGGGCTGCGGCAGAGGCTCTGAGGGCGGTGTGGTCGCCACCGCCCGCACTCCCTCCCCAGGCCTTGCCTGCCGGGTCTCGCCCCGGCAGGCGACCTACTTTCTTGTTCGCGCAAGAAAGTAGGCAAAGAAGCGCTCCCCGCCTCCCCGGCCCTGCGGCCGGGGGCTCGCCAGAGTCTCGCCCGTTCGCGCGGCGCAAGGCCTATCAATTGGCCTTGCGAAACCCCGCGCTCACCCCTCGCTGCGGAAGGCCCGCCGGGCCGGTCGCTAAACTCGCTTCTCGCTTTGCGCGCCTGGATTCCGCTTCGCGGGACGGCGTCAGACAACGCAACCGGACTACCCCCGGCGAACCTTCCTCGCTCGGCGGGTCAGAGGGGAAGGCGAATCGTCGCGCATGGAGGATGGCGCCTAAAACAAGTCCGAATCGGCCAATACCCGACATTCAAGCTGCGAATTCGGATCCTCGTACGGTGGCCGCTGTCAATCCTTCTTCTGCCATCCGAATTTGAAGGAGAGCGAGGACATTTCCCTTGTGAACGACTCCAGACACATCAGCAGCAATCCGGCGGTCGTGAAATCCTCGCTATGAATTTCCTGTCGACTATCGCTGTGTGTCATTGAACGGCAAGCTCACGCAGCAACCGTCCAAATTCATCGGAACGGCGGAGTATCGTTTTGGCGGCGGCAATCAGTTTGTCCACCTGATTGTGCTGCAGCGAAAACGCGGTCGGAATGGCCTGAAGTTCTTCGCGAAGCTTCGGATCGGGATGGGCCTGCAGGCTTACGTCGATTACGTAAAGATCTATGGACGAAGACAGCGCGCGGCTACCGCTACGCGACGCGCTGCGAAGCTTCTCGCGCCATAGAGCCGTGCTGCCCGCCAGAATCTCCCTGGTCTCGCGCGAACGTCGGGCAAGACTCGCCGACGAGACGGCCTCGATCACTTCGGCAATAGACGGAGTCTTGTCGCTGCCGTCGAGAGAAAAATTCGGATCCTGTTCGGCGTTCACGTTGATGATGACCAGCTTGTCGACGTCGCGAAAGCCATTCCGCTCCATCGGCTTGGTCATCCCGCCGGAGCGCGCAATGTTGTCGATGATCCAGCGCACCGCCAGGTTGTCCGACAATCCACCGTCGACCAGATGAATGAACGGACGCTTCGTCGAGTCCAGATAGGCTCCTGCGGTTGCGGTGACGCGAGAGCTTGCGCTCCGGGCATCCGGCAAGAGGCCGTCCGGGCTGGCCGGTGATGGTGCGCAATTCGTCGCGTAGTTTTTTACCGTGATCGGGCTCAGAACCAGCGGCACCGCGCTGGACGCGGCCACTGCGATGGCGAGCGGAACCTGGTCGAAACGAGAACAGAGAATGTCGAACTGGTCCTGCGAAAACTCGAATCCGGTGCCGAGGGTGAGATCGGTTGCGGTGACGAGAAGAAACGGTCGGCTGCGCCGTGCAGCGAGATCGCCATACGTGGTCCCGTGAAACAAGGTCTCGTCAAGTTGTTCGGCGAGCAGGTGCCCGCGACCGAACCACGGGGAACTCAACTGGAGCGCGTTGCCAGGGCTTCGCGTGCGCGACATCAACGCGCCCTGGAAATCGGATTTCAGGAACGCAGGCTCGAAACTCCGGAAAATTCCATCGCCAAACGCGGCGAAATAGGCCGCCGTGATGCTTCCTCCGGACACGCCGGCGACGACATCGACTTCGTCGAACAGCGTAGTTGGCGCGCCCTTCCGATGGATTGGCGTGTTCTTGAGTTCGTTCAGCACACCGTAGGCAAAAGCGGCGGCGCGAGTACCTCCGCCGGAGAAGGTCAGGACGACGACGAGACTGTCGCTGTTGCCGCGCTGCGGGGGCAGATTCTGCAGACGGTACTCTGCGACGCGCGGCTCGGAGGATGTGTGCTGGTTCAGGGGCTGGTTCAATGGCGGCCGCATCGTCGAGCAACCGGACAATGCGACGCCGATAACCAGCACCCGTAGCCACATCAGCGGTTGCGTCCGCCACCCGGCCCCATGCCACCCCCACCGGGACCCATCCCGCCGCCACCCGGACCCATTCCGCCGCCTTTCGCTGGCGGTTCGTCGGCAAGAGTTACGCCGCGCTGCTTGGCGCGTTCCTTCATGCGCTCGTGATGTTCCAGGCGAATTTGCTCCCGCTCCTCGGCGGTTTTTGCGGCGCGCGTTTTGGAACGATACTCGACGCGATCCTGCGGCGTCATCAATTCGCTGCCGTATATCTGTTCCTGCTTTTGCGCTTGCGGCGGGGCGCGCTCCTGATCGGCCGCCAAAGCGAAGCCGCCGGTAAGTATCAAGGCACCGGAAAGTGCTGACATCATCAAGGTTTGTTTCGACATGATTGTCTCCTGCAAGTATGGGTTGTCGGAAAACGGCGGATACAGCCAATGCAACCCATTCATTGGCTACGCCTGATTGATATCCCAATGTCTCTGACCCCGCTTTTTGTGTCAGCGGGTCCGGAAGCTAATATATGTCCTTGGCATCCACCATCAACAATAAATCCGTCGTCTCTGCTTCACGACCTAGGCGGTATGTTCGCGACAAAAATGGCTTTCGCCTTAATCTGGCTCCTTTGCCAAAAGTTCGCCATTCTGGTTGTGGAACTGTCCGTCGAAGCAATGCCTCAACTCGTGTCCAAGCGTGTCCATATCCAGCTCGTAAGAAACAACATGGCAGACGTTGCCGACAGTCCAGTATTGGCAACCTAGGAGAGGCTTGAACGACAGCCTTCCACTTCTCTTGCTGGGCTGACAGAAGGCGTCCGCGACAGTCGTTGAACTTGTCCTGTGCCACACGACCGTAAAGTCTTTTTGTGGCACTCTAGGGGTTGAAGCGCAGCCTGACAGCAAGACAACGGACAGCGCCAGTAGGAATTTGTTCATGACATTGCCTAAACGCTCTCACCTTCAACGTATTGACAGGATCGCACTGCTTGTTTTCGACGCTTGGACGCATGATTTTCTTTCGGTTTCTGATTTTGAATTACCGATGCAACCATGGGCCTCGCAGGAAAAATCGGAAACATCAAATTGCCATGTTGTTGCTCTGACCATTCGGGACGCGTTGGAGCCTCACCGTTGCCCGGGGTGGTCGACGAGGAGGAAAGCACCCCCCGCAATAGCGGCGTCGGGCTGGACTTGTGCAATGCCACGTTGCCGTCGTTCGGCACACTTGACACCGCACCTACCGTCACCTTGCCGACGCTGAAAGTGCAGGACTCGCCGGGGTAATACTCGAACCGACCGAGCTTGTTTGTTGTGCCGGCAGTTGTGTTGATGAGTGTGCCGCAGCTATATGTGAGGCCGCCAACGGGTTCATCGATGAACTGACCGACGCTAGGGGGCGGAGGGGA
Source organism: Sulfuritalea sp. (assembly GCA_026399445.1). Taxonomy (GTDB): domain Bacteria; phylum Pseudomonadota; class Gammaproteobacteria; order Burkholderiales; family Rhodocyclaceae; genus Sulfuritalea. The sequence goes on along the minus strand of JAPLRA010000162.1, from coordinate 561 downwards.
TAGCGCGCCGCAGGCTGCCATCATCATTGTCATCAGGCCGAACAGGAATCCCTGAAGCACACGATTCATCATGATCTGTTCCCCAATAAAGGAGTAACGATGAAGCGATCTTATTAAAGCGGATCAGGCAAAGCTTGCAAAAGCTTGCATGCACGCCGGGGAAGCGTGACTCAGGCGCCGAGAGACACTGGCGTGTAGAGTTGATAGCCTTCTTTCCAGAGCGACTTGATGGCCGGTTCGGGCGCATCAGCTTTGGATTTGTTGGCGGCACCGTTCCCCACGTGACGCCTTTGATTCCCCTCTGACCTGCCGGCGAAGGAAGCCCCTTGCAATCCCGCTCCATCGCCGCCATATTGCAGTTTGTTTCCCCTACCTGATGGAGAACCCCATGCGTATGCGTCTGCTTGCCGTGCTGGCCCTTGCGGCTTCCCTGCTGTCCGGCTGCGGCTACAACCAGATCCAGATCAACGACGAGGCGGTGAATGCCTCGTGGTCGGAAGTGCTGAACCAGTACAAGCGCCGCGCCGACTTGATTCCCAATCTCGTCTCTGTGGTGCAGGG
>JAPLRA010000198.1:5768-6439 GCA_026399445.1 Sulfuritalea sp. | reverse complement strand
CCGACGCCGTCGACAGCGTGCAGGTGGATGGCACCCCGCCCATCATGTGTTGCCTGGCCCGGCCAGACCGTGACGCAAAGGCTGCACTGCTCGCCCGGGGCGTCGCAGTGGTACAGCAGCCGATCAAGCAGTCGACGCTTTCGGTCGCACTTGCAAGCGTGTTGGGTGCGGTGCAAACCACTCCGGAGCGCAAGATGTCCGCTGTCGCAGATCACGGCAGGACCGTCAGGGTGGCTGACGGCCAGCACCGTCTCCTGCTGGCTGAGGACAACCCCGTCAATCAGCGCGTGGCGGTGCACCTGCTGAGCAAGCTGGGCTATGCGGTCGACGTGGTCGACAACGGCGCGCTGGCCGTGGCGGCGGCCGCCAGGGGAGGCTACGCCCTTCTGCTGATGGACTGTCAGATGCCGGAGATGGACGGCTTCGAGGCAACCGCCGCCATTCGTCGCGCCGAGGCGGACTCGCCTCGCCATCAGCCGATCATTGCCATGACCGCCAACGCTCTGCAGGGCGACCGCGAACAGTGCCTTGCTGCTGGCATGGATGATTACATATCCAAGCCGATCGACGCCGCACGGCTGTCGGAGGTGCTGTTGGCCTGGCTACCGAAGGAGGCGACAGTGCCTGCGGCCGCGCCGCGCGCCGTCCCGTCAGCGCCGACTCTTGACCTT
>JAPLRA010000198.1:0-5747 GCA_026399445.1 Sulfuritalea sp. | reverse complement strand
TGGCGGCGGCTTGAAAAGTCTGGCCCACGAGATTCGCGGCGCTGCGGCCAATATCGGTGCTCTACCTCTGGCGGAGCTTGGCAGGCAACTGGAGAAACTCGCCGCCAGCGGCAACTGGGATGAAATCGAATCGCTCGCGTTTAGCATCACCGACGAATTCATCCGTACCGGCAATTTTGTCACCGAACGCACCAACCGCCTGAAAGGCTAAGCCATGCCACGTCTCCTTGTGGTCGATGACAACATCACCAATCTCACCCTGTTTCGCAATCTGTTGTAAAAAGTCGCCGCCGCCGAGGTGGTCTGTTTTGCCGACCCGTCCGAGGCCCTGGGCTGGTGTACCGACAGCGAAGCACAGTCCAATTTCAATCGAGGCATGAGTTTGAGCGACGATCATACGTACTCCGCCGTTGGCAAAACCGTCCTCGACGCTTTGGACCAGCAAATCGCCGTGCTCGACTGCTATGGCGTAATCGTGGCAGTCAATGCCAGCTGGCAGCGCTATGCTGTCGAAAACAGCCCCGGAAAGGAAGCTCCGGCCGGGCACACGCAGATCGGGACCAATTATCTGCGCATCTGCCGGGCCAGCATGGGTATAGCGGCTGACGGGGCACGGGAAGCGGCCGCCGGCATCATGGCGGTACTCGACGGCAGTTTGCCGAACTTCACCCTCGAATATCCCTGCGATTCGCCGACTGAGCAACGCTGGTTCATTATGCGGGCTACACCGACGGACGAGAGCCCGCGCAGAGCAGTCATAGCGCATAGTGACAACACCGCACGTAGGCTGGCAGAGACGGCCCGTTATCACGAGCACCAACACCGAGAGGCCGTCCTGATGGCTTCGAGCGACGGGATCCACATACTGAACGCCGAGGGTCTCCTGATCAATGCCAATCAGGCATTCTTGACCATGCTCGGGTTCGATCACTCGGCGATTGGAACGCTGCGGGTCGATGACTGGAATGTTCATGACAGTTGGGCCTCTATTCTGGCTCGAATCGACGGGCTGATTGAATCCAGGCAGCCCATGATCATTGAAACCCAGCACGAATGATCGATGTCGAGATAAGTGCCTGCTGTGTCAGCATCGGGGGGGAAGTGTTTATCTATTCCGCGTCGCGCGATATCACCGTTCGCAAGCAGGCAGAGGCCGAGCTGTTGCGATACCGGCACCATCTGGAAGAACAGGTGGCAGAGCGCACCCTGACGGTGCGCTCGATGGCTACGGAGATCATGACCGCTGAAGCGCGGGAGCGACGCATTCTCGCGGCGGAACTGCACGACGATCTGGGACAAAATCTCGCGCTCGTCAAGCTCAAGCTGGCTTCGCTTGAAGGACCGATGGAAGGCGCGGCACGCGTGAATCACCTGCAGGACATGAAGACAATCGCGGACCTGCTCGACCATGCCAACGCATCGGTGCGTTCGCTCTCGACGCAATTGAGCCCGCTGGTGCTATCCCAGTTCGGACTGGTCGCGGCGCTGGAGTCGTTGGCCGAGGACTTTCTGCGCGTCTGGCGCCTGCGCGTCAGCATGCATCTGTGCGACGAGGTGACGCTGGACAACACAACGGCGGCCGCCCTGTTCAGGATAGTGCGCGAACTGTTGCTCAATATCTTGAAGCACGCCCGGGTCAGCGAGGCAACTCTGATCATGACGCGGGATGCAGATAGCGGCATGCTGGAGATTACCGTGGCCGATGAGGGGACCGGTTTCGACGCGGAGAAGACGCTCGCAGCGAGGTCGAATTCGGGTTATGGACTGGGCAGCATCAGGGAGCGCATCGAATTCCTCGGCGGGAAAATGTCGATCGACAGCCAGATGGGCAACGGCACGATCGTGTCGCTGACGCTGACGCCGGAACCGGTCGGGCACCAATGACTGAAGAATCGAAAACGATACGGCTGCTGCTGGTTGACGATCACTCGCTCATGCGCGCAGCCCTGCGCGAGACACTCGAGCGCGAGCCGGATATCGAGGTCGTTGGCGAGGCGGGCGACGGAGAAACGGCGCTGGCGATGCTGCACGAACTCTCGCCGGACCTGGTGCTGATGGACATATCAATGCCCGGGCTGAACGGCATCGAGGCAACACTGAATATCATCAGCGAGCGTCCGGGGATCAAGGTGCTCGCCTTGTCTACGTACCTGGAACGGCGCTTTGTGGCGCATATTCTGAATGCGGGCGCGCTGGGCTACATCAGCAAGACCGCCCGAATCGAGGAGCTGCTGCTGGGTGTTCGCACAGTGATGCTCGGAAAGCGCTACCTGAGTTCGGAGATTGCGGCAGTGATGGCCAATACCCCGCCCGACAAAGCCTCGCAGGCCAGGCTCGGGCGGCGCGAAATCGCCGTGCTGAAGCTGATCGCCCAGGGCAGGAGTTCTCCCGAAATCGCCAAAGCCCTGTACATCGCTACCGGCACAGTCGAGGTGCATCGTAGCAACATCATGGAAAAGCTCGACATACACAGCATTGCCGAACTGACGCGCTACGCGATGCGCGAGGCCCTGATCGAGACCTGAGGCCGCGATTCAACGGCGGCCGGAGGGTCAGGCACACCGGCTTCGGGCAATAGTCAGGGCTGTTTGGCGTTGAACAAGCCCGGCCCGACGCAGCTATTGCCGGTGCCCCCTCAGCAAAAACCTCCGGCAACGGTGAGGCTCCTGCCCTTATCCTGAATGGCCACAGGAGAAATATAGCAAACAGGATATTCCTGATTCTTCTTGCGAGGTCCATATTTGAACCGGCAATGCCACCTTCAAAGCCGGAACAAGTCCATGAACCCAAGCCACGGGACAAAGCAGCAAAATGGCGACCTACCGGCCGCGCCCGATTCAGAACCGGCCAAGATCCCGGCGCAGGCCCACACCTATCCGGACGAAGCACAGCTGCACCGGCTGGAAATGCACAACGCGGTATTGCGCCTCGCGCGGCCCACCCTTGAGGACCGCCTGACCGAGCGGACGGACGAGTTGGCGAGCGCACTGGCGGCTGCGGAAACGGCCAGCCGCGCCAAGACTGTCTTCCTCAACAACATGAGCCACGAACTCTTCACCCCCCTGAACGGCATCATGGGAGTGAACCAGTTGCTCATGCGCAACATCAGCGAACCCTGGCAACTGGAGCATCTTAAGGCGAGTCAGGCGGCGGCTTACCAGCTGCTCGAATTGTTGAACAATGTTCTGGACATGGCGAGAATTGAATTCGACAAAGTGCTACTGAATGAGTCCAGCTTTGACCTGGCGGCATTGCTGCAAGGGGTTGTCGCTGGAATCGGCAGCCGGGCGAAGGCGAAAGGTCTTTCCGTTCAGCTGGATTGCGCCGCCTCGCTGCCCCCGTTCCTTATGGGCGACGCGCTATGTATCCACCAGGCACTCATCCATCTCGCCGACAATGCCGTGAAGTTCACCGATCGTGGCGGGGTCACTCTGGTGGTGGAGATCCGATCCCGCAATGCCCTCGGCATGCAGGTGGCATTTTCCGTTACCGATACCGGCATCGGCATCGCTGCGGCTGACCTCGAGAGGATCTTCCTGGCCTTTGAACAGGCCGACAACACCAGCACGCGGGCCTACGGCGGAGCAGGCCTCGGCCTGGCCATCAGCAAGGCGCTCATTGCATTGATGGGAGGCGAACTCGAGGTCAGCAGCAGCCCCGGTCAGGGCAGTACGTTTGCTTTCACTCTCAACCTGAAAGCGGTGACGCAAAAGGAGCGCACGCCAGACCAGTTACGCGGTGCAGATGTCACTACCCACCCCATATGGCCGGAAGCAAAAATACGACAAAAGCCATATATGAAGCTCTGCATGTAGGGCGCATACCCTTCCTGGTGCGCGCTTGAATGGGGCCACAGTCATGAATTCCTCAAATTGGCAGCCGCTCAATCTGACTCAGATGGGCCAGAAGCTCCTATTGGTGTCCCTGGAAGGATGAGCTTTTTAACTCTGCACAGCGGTGTCGCTCGACGCCTGAGTCACGCTTTACTGGTGTCCATGCAAGAAGTTGCAAGCTTTGCCGGAATCGATCCGGTCAAATGGCGCTCATCAGCCACTCCAGGTGGAAGCGCAATGAAATTTCGGAGGTCATTTCTCACACTGCGGAAACAGGCCGCGCCCCTTGTCACGCCGGTGCTGCAGCTCCGTTGCATCACCCCGGAAAAGCCCGGCGCCGACCGGTTCTCGCCCGCCGTGGCGCGCTTCCAGGTCTGAGAGGCTGTGAAAAATTGTCCCCAGTAAATGCTTCCTTCCGCGTTATGCGTATGGTATACTTCGATCTAATTTGATGCAATGGGTGCGAAGATGACCAAGACACGTGCGCGAGTGCTCTCGCCGAACCGAAAGCAGATGGAATTTCGGGCGAGCGACCTGGAGTCGCTGCTGGGGGAAGGGCATCGGGCGCGACTGGTGTGGTCCTATGTTGAGCGGCAAGACCTGAAGCGGTTCTATGAAGGCATCCGGTCGGTCGAAGGAAGCGTGGGACGGCCGGCGATTGCGCCGGAGATACTTCTGGCGCTGTGGCTGTACGCCACGCTCGATGGGGTGGGCAGTGCGCGGGAAATCGTTCGACTGACCGAAGTCCACGACGCCTACCGGTGGCTGTGTGGCGGAGTCCAAGTCAATCATCACACCGTATCCGACTTTCGGAAGGATCACGGCGAAGCGTTGGACGAACTCCTGAGCGTGAGCATCGCCAGCCTGATGGCGGCCGGGGTGGTCAAACTCAAACAGGTGGCGCAAGACGGAATTCGGGTGCGCGCCAGCGCCGGGGCGGGATCCTTCCGTCGCAAAGAGAAGCTGGAAGGCTACCTAGAGGCAGCGCGGGCGGAAGTCGCGCGACTGAAAGCCGAACTGGAAGCCGACCCGGCAGCGGCGGAACGGGCGCGGGACGCGGCGCGTCGGCGCGCGGCGCAGGAACTGGAAGCGCGTCTGGAGAAGGCGTTGGCACGACTGCCGGAACTCGAAGCGATCAAGCAACGGCAAGGCAAGAAGCCGGACCAGGCACGGGCATCGATGACGGATGCCGAGGCGACGGTGATGAAGATGGGCGATGGCGGCTTCCGTCCAGCCTATAACCCGCAACTGGCGAGCGATGCGGACTCCTTGGTGATTGTGGGCGTCGATGTTGTTACGGTCGGCAGCGACCAGGCGCAGATGATGCCGATGGTTGAACAGGTCAGCGAACGCTGCGGTCGAGCGCCTGACGCTTGGCTGGTAGATGGTGGCTATGTCGGGCACGACCAGGTCGACCGCGCCAGCGAAACCACCGTGGTCTATGGGCCGGTGCCGGCCCCCAAGGACAAGACGGTCGATCCGCATCAGGCCAAGGCGAGCGACAGCGACGCCGTAGCGGCCTGGCGGGAGCGAATGGGCACGGACGAGGCGAAAGACATCTACAAACGTCGCGCGGCGACGGCCGAATGCGTCAATGCCCAAAGCCGCAACCGGGGCTTGCAGCAGTTCAAGGTGCGCGGACTGGTGAAGGTCAAGTGCGTGATGCTGATCTTCGCCTTGGCGCACAACCTGATGCGCATGGTCAGCTTGGCGCCGGACTTGATCGGGATAGGGACAGGAACGTCCGTACTTCCCGGAATGATGGCTTGAGGGCGAGAATTTCGCTGGAATTCCACAAATGAGCGGTCAATAGCGAGATAATTGATGCAAAAGGCATATCACGCCCCGCACGTCGGCGGCAACCACGTTTGCGCGACTACCCAGTCATGCGAGCGAAAGATTCACAGGCTCTGA
>JAPLRA010000308.1 GCA_026399445.1 Sulfuritalea sp. | reverse complement strand
GTTATCACGAAAGAATCGCCGCCCGGCCTGAGCGCGCCGCCGGCTGAATCGGTCGCTATAATCGGCCTACTTGATGAGGCCGTCGAATTGAGCACACTGACTCCCGAACTCGAACGCAAGCTGGGCACAGCCGTTGAGCGCATGCCGGCGTTCCCGCGGGCCGTGCAAAAGGTTCTTGAACTTACGCGCAACATCAACTGCCTGCCCAAGGAACTGGTTGCCGTGATCGAAAAAGATCCGGTGATGACCATGAAGATTCTCAAGGTCATCAATTCGGCGTACTACGGCCTGCCGACCAAGATCACCTCGGTCGGCCAATCGGTGGTCTACCTCGGCATCAACACCATCAAGAATCTGGCGCTGGGCTTTGCCGCCGTCGGGATCCTGCCGCGCATGAATGCGGCGGGCTTCGATGTCCAGCGCTATCTGCTGCATTCGCTGGTGGTCGGCGGCGCATCGCGTCAGTTGGCGACCCAGTTCGCCAAGGGCGAGGCCGATCCGGGCGATTGCTACATTGCAGGCCTGCTCCATGATTTCGGCAAGGTGGTATTCGCCCAGTTTCTGGCGGAGGAATTTCGCAATGAGCTGGCCCATTCAATCGAGCATGCCATGCCCCTGCACGAGGCCGAAAAAGTGGTGATCGGCGTCGATCATGGGCTGGTGGGCGCGATGCTGGCCAAGCGTTGGGCGTTTCCCGATCATCTGGTTGATTGCATTCGCGACCATCACAACCCTTTGGCCGAGCCCTCCGCCATGATGGATTGCTTGCGGGTGGCGGACCAGGTGGTGCGCTATCGGGAAGTGGGTGATAGCGGCAATCCCTGGCGCGACACCGAAGCGCCGGCGGCGCCGCAGCGTTTCGGCGACGACATGGAGGCGATTGCGGTGAAGTTCGGTGCGCTCGACAAGATTGTCGAAGACGCCATGTTGTTTGCCCAGGTGGGCAAAGAGGCATGAGAGCCGATTCATGAAAGTGCGTTTCTGGGGCGTGCGTGGGTCGATTCCGGCGCCCGGTCCGCATACCATCCGTCATGGCGGCAACACCACCTGCATCGAAGTTCGCAGCGATGACAATTCACTGATCATTCTCGACGCCGGCACCGGCATCTTTCCGCTGGCGCAGGTCCTGTTGCGCCAAATGCCGGTGATCGCAAACGTCTTCATTACCCACACCCACTGGGATCATATCCAGGGGCTGCCCTTCTTCACCCAGCTCTACATTCCCGGAAACTCCGTGCGCATTCACGGTGGCCACGACATCGTTTCAGGTCGCGGTATCGATCAGATCATGGAAGTGCAGTTGCAGTACAGCTATTTTCCGGTGCGCGAAGTGGAGATGAATGCAAACATCGAATACGAGACGCTGGCCATCGGCGAACCGGTGAGTGTCGGTGACGCCACGGTGACGCCGCTCATGCTCAATCATCCGGTGGTCAACTTCGGCTACCGCATCGAATGCAATGGCAAATCGATTTTCTTCACCGGCGACCACGAGCCCTGGGTGAACATCTATGCCCCGGAAGACGAGGGCTACGCGGAATATCAACAGATGGTCGAGGTGCAGCGAGGGCAGTTGGACAAGGCACTGGCAGGCATTGACGTGTTGATTGCCGACAGTTCCTACACGGCGGCCGAGTACCAGACCAAGATCGGCTGGGGTCATGGCACGCTGGAAGGCAACATCGCCTGGGCGCGCAGGCTGGGCGTGAAAAAGCTGGTGTGCACCCACCATGAACCGACGCGTTCGGATGACGAACTGGAGCGGGTCTTTGCGGCCGCGCTGGAGAGCTCGGGCTATGTGCCGGGCGGCGCCGGCGAGCCGGAAGTAGTTCTCTCCCGCGAGGGAATGGAACTGGTCCTTTAGCCGGCGTGTCAGTCGCCGTCAGCCTTGGGCGGCGGCCAGCAGTTCTCCGGTGCGAGTCAGCTTTTCACGTGGGCGTCCCAGTCCGGCGGCGATCTCGGCGGCATTGATTTTTTGCCAGCCGGCGAAGTCGACCGGCCGCGTTCCGCGTTCGGCGAGCAGGGCGTCGATCATCGCGCCTCCCGACTTGCCTTTTGCTTCACGTGCTGGAAGATCGGCCAAAATCAGCTCGGCCACGGCGAGCGAATCCGCCCGATTGGCCGGCACCACGCCTTGCGGACCGCGCTTGCACCAGCCCGAGGTATAAACGCCGGGTTCGACCCGGCCTTGCTCGTTGGCGACAATGCCGCGCCTATCGTCGAAAGGCAGGCCGGGGAAAGGCGCGCTGCGATAGCCGATGGCCGAGATGATCGTATCGGCCGGAATGACGAAGGTGTCTCCACCGCGGATCGTCTGGCCGTTTTCGCTGCGGGTTCTTTCCAGCACCAGTTCGCGCGCGCGGCCCTCGCCAAGTATTGCGACCGGCGCCGCATTGAACACAAAGTGGATGCGTACCGGCCGGTCGCCTTGTGCGCCGCGTGCGGCATAGGCCCGTAGCACCTCGAGATTCTTCTCGGCCAGTTTGCGCTCCTCGTCCGCCATGCCATCGGGCAGGGCGTCCGGCAACTGTGAGCCCTCGACGTGCGTTGCCACGCGCGACAATTCGCCAAACTCCGCCCACTCGGCAGTGGTGAAGCTCGCCTCGCACGGCCCGCGGCGACCGATCAGCCAGATATCTTCGACCGGGGCCGCCGCGAAGGCCGTGCGCGCATGGGCGCACAAATCCGAGGTCGCCAGTTCGTCGGGCGTTTTTCCCAGCAGCCGGGCAATGTCGAGCGCCACATTGCCGTTGCCGATGATCGCGATCGACGTGCCATCGAGCGTCGGCTCGAGCTCGCGGGCGTCGGGAATGCCGTTGTACCAGGCCACGAATTGCCCCGAGCCATACACCGCGTCGAGGTCCTCGCCGGGAATGCCGAGACGGCGATCCTCCAGCGCGCCGATGGTG
>JAPLRA010000106.1 GCA_026399445.1 Sulfuritalea sp. | reverse complement strand
TGGGAATCTGGGTGGGATTATAGCGGACAATATCGGATTCAACAAAATTGCCATGGGAAGAATATCAGGCGTAGACCCAGTATTTGCAGGCCTTGGCGGACAATATCGGACGATAGCGGACTAACCTATGCGCTACTGGCTAATGAAGACCGAGCCCACGGTAGTGGGCATCGACGATGTGCTGGCAATGCCGAAGCAGACGGTCGATTGGTGGGGTGTGCGCAACTACCAGGCGCGCAATTTCATGCGCGACCAGATGAAGGTCGGCGATGGCGTGCTGTTCTACCATTCGTCCTGCCCGGAGCCGGGCATCGCCGGGCTGGCCGAGGTCGCGCAACTCGCCTATCCCGACCGCACCCAGTTCGATCCGGAAAGCCACTACTTCGACCCGAAATCCACCGGAATGGAAATTCATCGTGACTAAACTAATGAAAGAGACGACATGACAATTTGGTGGCTGAGCTACCCTCTGCTTGGCATCTTCGCCGGCTTCGTCGCGGGCCTGTTCGGCGTCGGAGGCGGGCTGACGATTGTCCCGCTGCTGTTCATGATTTTCACGGCACAGGATTTTCCGGTCGAGCACAGCATGCACTTGGCGCTCGGCACCTCGATGGCGACCATCGTGTTCACGTCGATTGCGAGCATGCGTGCCCACCACGGACACGGCGCGGTACGCTGGGATATCGTGAAAAGTTTTGCGCCGGGACTGGTGATCGGCACGCTGTCGGGCTCATTTCTCGCCACGTGGGTGCCGACCCGCCCGCTGGCGATGGTGTTCACAGCGATTGTCTATTACGCCTCGCTGCAGATGATTCTCGACTTCAAGCCCAAGCCCCATAGCCAACTGCCGGGCACCGCCGGCATGGTCGTCGCCGGCACGTTGATCGGCGTGGTATCGAGCCTGGTCGCCGCAGGCGGCGGCTTCCTCTCCATCCCCTTCATGGTGTACTGCAACGTGGTGATTCACCATGCGGTCGGCACCTCCGCGGCGCTCGGCTTTCCGATCGCGGTGGCCGGCACCGTTGGCTACATCATCAGCGGCCTGAAGACCCCCGGCCTGCCGGAATACTCGCTGGGCTATGTCTATCTACCCGCCTTCATCGGCGTCGTCGCCATCAGTTTCATGATGGCGCCGGTCGGCGCGAGGTTGGCGCACAAGCTGCCGGTGAAGCAGCTAAAGCGCGCCTTCGGCGGCTTCCTCGCCCTGCTGGCGAGCAAGATGCTGCACGGCCTGCTGAGTTAACGCTCATGGCACCGAGTGCCATCCACCGAAGCTGAAACCCGCGAAAACGAAGTTTCAGTGGCGGCTAACGCCGGCCTCATCGGCGTTAAGCGCAGCGGCCGTAACTAAAGGCGAATTGGTCGCCCGCCCCCCTTCCCCCCTCGCGGGGGGTTACCAGTCGGCGCGCTGCGCGCGTCTATTACCAGAGACTTCGAACACGGTGTTTCACGTTAAGGCTTGACCGTACTCGCGTCCTGCCCGAACAGGATGCGCTTCGCATCTTCATTCACCACCGGCGCCGGATTGATTTCCTTGGCCAGCGCGTAGGCCCGCTGCGTCGCCGGGCGCTCGCGAATCGCGGCAAACCAGCGCTTCAGGTTGGGAAAATCATCCAGGTTCTGGCGCTGCCGCTCATGCGGCACGATCCACGGGTAACAGGCCATGTCGGCAATCGAATAGTCGCCGGCGATGAATTCGCGGTCGGCCAACTGCTTGTTCAGCACGGCATACAAGCGCGCCGTTTCCTTGACGTAACGCTCGATGGCATAGGGAATCGGCTCGGGCGCGTATTGCGTGAAGTGGTGGTTCTGCCCGGCCATCGGACCGAGCCCGCCCATCTGCCAGAACAGCCACTGGATGGTTTCGGTGCGCCCGCGCAGGTCGGATGCAATGAAGCGCCCGCTCTTGTCCGCCAGATAGAGCAGGATCGCGCCCGATTCGAACAGAGACAGGGGCGCACCGCCGTCGGCTGGCTGATTGTCGACGATGGCCGGTATCCGGTTGTTGGGCGCGATCGTGAGGAAGTCTGGCGCGAACTGTTCGCCCTTGCCGATGTTGATCGGCACGATGCGATGGGGCAGGCCTGCCTCTTCGAGAAACATCGTGATCTTGTGGCCGTTGGGGGTAGTCCAGTAGTAGAGGTCGATCATGCTGTCTGCTCCATGCGTTGCACGATACGGCGCGTGGCTTCGCGCGCCCAGAGGGCGTAGATCGGCGGCCCCGGATGGAAGCCGTCGCCGGCCATGGCCGAGACATCCATCATCTCATGGCCGAGGGCGAGGAACTCGCAGCCGGGACGGCTCGCCGCCACGCTCGCCAGCGCCCGATTGAAATCGCGCGCGCGGCTGCCGACATACCAGCGCAGGGGCTGCGGCAGCGCGGGAAAGCGGTGCATCGGCGGCAGGCCGGAAAGCAGGATGTGGCGCACGCCGAAGCGCGATTGCACCACGCCGATCAATTCCTGCTGTGCGCGGCGCCATGCGGTCAACGACACGCGTCCGGTGACGTCGTTCACACCCAGCGAGGTGACGGCCACGTCGAATGCCTCCACCGGAACTCCTTGCAGATGATCCAGCATGTCGGCCGTGGTCGCGCCCGTGAAGGCCAGCAGCTTCCAGCGCAGCCGAAAAGTCGGCGCCAGCGATACGGCGAGTTGTCCGGAGAGTGCCTCGTCCTGCGTCTTGGCGCCGACGCCGGCGGCGGCCGAATCGCCGAGGATCAGTAGTCGCAGCGGCAAGCCGCTGCCCGCCTCTCCCTCGCGCGGCCCGTCAGGTTCGGGCAGCACGGGCACCGTGCGCCGCACGCGCCGGCCCTGGGCCAGCAACACGGGAGCAAGCGCAATGGTGGCCAGTGCGTGGCGCAAGCTCAAGGTTGATTGTGCGTGCCGGTCCGAACCGCGAGATAGACTTCGCGCAGAAACAGGCTGAGTCCGGCAATCATGGCCAGCATCGCGGCGATGAAAAGCGTCGCGACGGTACGCGCCAGATCGACACCGAGCAAGGCGCCGAGAAACGCGCCGGCCACCACCAGGCACACCAGCAGCGCCGAGAGTACCGCGCAGAATATCGAGTGGTAGACCAGCCGGCTGCGCCTTATCAGCATGCCGATTTCCTCGCCCGCGGTCACGACTGCGCCAGGTGTCTGCGTCTGCTGGCGTTCCTGCACCACCCGGCGGCGATCGACAATCCGCCCCAATCGCGTATTGAGTGCATTGATCAGCGTCGCGATGGCGGTCAGGAGGAAGACCGGCGCCACCGCCAACTGTATGACGCGAGCAATATCCGTGAGATGGGATTCCATGGTGTCAGGGTTTTGGCTCGGTCAGCAGCCGCGAAATCTGTGCGTCCTTGTCCTGCCAAAGCTGCTGCACCCAGCGCTGAAACGCGGCACGCACTTCGGCATCGCCCGCGTAGTCACTGTGCATCAGGTGTTCGGGAACCGGCAGGATCTGCACCCGCACGGTCACACGCTTGAGTTTGCCGCACAAAAACTCCCAGAAATTCGGCGCGCCATCCGGATAGACGATGGTGACGTCCAGTATGGCCTGAAAGCGGTCGCCCATGGCGTTGAGCGCCAGTGCGATGCCGCCGGCCTTGGGCTTGAGCAGGTGGCGATAGGGCGATTGCTGGCGCTGATGCTTGGCTGGCGTGAAGCGCGTGCCTTCGAGAAAGTTCATCACGCTGGTGGGAATCAGGGCAAACTTTTCGCAGGCGCGACGGGTGGAGGTACTCCTCGCTGTGGCGGCGCATGAAGGGGAAGTCCAGCGCCCACCAGGCCAAGCCCATGACCGGCACCCACTTGAGCTGGTCCTTGATGAAGAACTTCAGCAGCGGGATGCGGCGGTTGAACAAGTGTTGCAGGATGAAAATGTCGGCCCAGGTCTGGTGATTGCTGTTGACCAGATACCAGTTGTGCGGGTCGAGTCCGGCGATGCCCTCGACATCCCAGCGGGTGCGTTGGGTCAGCGCCATCCAGCCGCTGTTGCAGGAAATCCACACCTCGGCAATCACCACCAGCACCGGATCGATCAGCAGGCGGATGACCTTGAAGGGCAGGATCAGCTTGACGATCGCGAACAAGAGCAGGATCGGCACCCAGAACAGTGCGTTGAGCGCCAGCAGCAGCGAGGCGATCAAACCGATCAGCGGCGCCGGCAGGAAGTTCAGCATGACGGCCTCAGCGAGGGGTCATCGGCGAATAGTTTTTCCGCAGCACATTTTTCTGTACCTTGCCCATGGCGTTGCGCGGCAGTTCGTCGACCAGATAGACCCATTTGGGCACCTTGAAATTCGCCAGCTTGTGCTTGATGGCAGCGATGATACCGGACTCGGTCAGGGCAGCGCCGGCGGCATTCTTCTGGCACACCACCACCGCCGTGACGGCCTCGCCGAAATCGGGATGCGGCAGGCCGATCACCGCCGACTCGACCACGCCCGGCATGGCATCGATCAGCTCCTCGATCTCCTTCGGATACACGTTGAGTCCGCCGGTGATGACCAGATCCTTCGAACGGCCGCTGATCGTGACGTAACCCTCCGCATCGACGCTGCCCATGTCGCCGGTCTTGAAATAGCCGTCGGCGGTGAACTCCTCTTTGGTCTTCTCGGGCATGCCCCAGTAGCCGACGAAGACATTGTCGCCCTTGACCTGTATCTGCCCGACCGCGCCGGGCTTTGCCGCCGCACCGCCAGCGCCGACTATCTGCAACGAGGTCCCCGGCAACGGAAAGCCCACCGTGCCGCCGCGCCGCTCTCCTTCATATGGATTCGAGGTGAACATGCCGCCCTCGGTCATGCCGTAGCGTTCCAGAATCGTATGGCCGCTGCGCGTCTTGAATTCGTCAAAGGTTTCTTTCAACAGCGGCGCCGAACCGGAGACAAATAGCCGGATGTTGCGGCAGGTTTCGCGACCGAAGGCGGCATCGAGCAGCAGGCGCACGTAGTAGGTCGGCACACCCATGAACACCGTCGATTGCGGCAGCAGTTTCATGGCGCGGCCAATATCGAACTTCGACTCGAAGAACATCGCCGAACCATTCAGCAACACGCAATGGCAGGCGACGAACAAACCGTGCACATGAAAGATGGGCAGCATGTGCAGCAATACGTCGCCGGGCTGGAAGTGCCAGTAGGCATGCAGCGTCCTCGCGTTGTGAGCGAGGTTGCCGTGCGTCAGCATCGCGCCCTTGGAACGCCCGGTAGTGCCCGAGGTGTAGAGGATCGCGGCGAGATCGGCGGTGGTTCGCACTACGGTGGCGAAGGCGTCGGACTGCGGTGTCGCGGCATCGATCAGCGAACCGCAGCCGTGATCATCAAGCTCCAGAACGTGGGGCACGCCCGCCTCGGCCGACAGCTCCTCAGCCAGCGCCCGCTGCTGCGGCCGGCAGACGAACAGGCCGGGTTTCGCATCGCCGAGAAAGAACTCCAGTTCGTGGCGCTGATAGGCCGGGTTGAGCGGCAGGAAAACCATGCCGGCGCGAATCGCGGCAAGGTAGAGCACCAGCGATTCCGGGGTCTTTTCGACCTGCGCCGCGACACGGTCGCCGGGCTTCAAACCCAGCGCCACGATCAGGTTGGCCAAGCGCCCCGAGGCGCGCTCGACGTCGCCGTAGGTCCACACCCGGCCGTCGGGCAGAATCATGCAAGCAGCGGCCGGATCTTTCGGAAAATGCGATGCGAGCAGTGCGTAGAGATTTGCGTTCATGACGATTAACGTGAAATAACTCGTTCGGAGCGACGGGTGCTCGTCGAGCGAAGCGAGCTGATCAGAAGCCTCCCCGCGAGGGGAGGATGGGAGGGGCGGGCCTTCAATTCGCCTTTCGCGTGTTTCATCTTCAGCGGCTGGCGCTTGGCATGGTGAGCGTTACTTGGTCGAGATCCCCATCACCGCATCGGGGAAGGCGGTGGCGATGCCGGGGAAGAAACAACAGAGAAAGATGGCGGCGAACATCAGGCCGAGGAAAGGCATCACGCCCCAGATCACATCCTTGAGCGGAATGTCCGGCGCGATGTTCTTGATCACGAAAATGTTGAGCCCCACCGGTGGATGGATCAGGCCCATCTCCATGACGATGGTCATCACCACGCCGAACCAGATCAGGTCGAAGCCGGCGGCCTTCAACGGCGGCAGGATGATCGGCGCGGTCATCAGGATGATCGACACCGGCGGCAGGAAGAAGCCGAGCACCATCACCATCAGCAGGATTACGGTCAGCAGCAGCCATTTCGACAGCGCGAGGCCGACGATCCACTCCGCCGCACTTTGCGAAATGTGCAGGTAGCTCATGACATAGGAGTAGAGCAGCGACATGCCGATGATGAACATCAGCATGGTCGATTCGCGCAGCGTCGAGGTCAGGATCGGCGCCAGTTGCGAAGGCCGCCAAAGGCGATACACCACCGCGATCAGC